>DATAHD010000595.1:0-3945 GCA_036263395.1 Rhizomicrobium sp.
GGGGCGCGTGGCTCTTCTTTGCCGCCCGCTGCCTCTACGTTCCCGCCTATCTCTTCGGGCCAACGGGCGTGCGCCCGGTGTGCTGGCTGGCGGCGCAGGCCGGCATTGTGGTTGTCCTGCTCGATCTGATCTACTGATCGAGGGAGGACACAACTATGATCGAACGCACCATCGACATTCCGACGAAAGACGGAAAGACCACGACCTTTGTCGTGCATCCGGAGCGTGGTGGGCCATTTCCGGTCATCATGTTCTACATGGATGCGCCGGCGATCCGTGAAGAGCTGCGCGACATGGCGCGGCGGTTCGCGAGTGCCGGCTACTACGTGATGCTACCGAACCTCTATTACCGCTCCGGCGTGATGGAGATCTGGCCGTTCCCGGCCGATCCGAACGCACCCGAGCGCAAGCGGATGTTCGAGCTGATGGAGTCGCTGTCGATCCCGAAGATCATGGACGACACGCGCGGATTACTCGCGTTCCTCGACAGCGATCCGGCCGCGAAGAAGGACAAGATGGGATCCCTCGGCTATTGCATGAGCGGCCAGTACGCCATCAACGCCGCGGCGCAATTCCCCGACCGCTTCACCGCTGCCGCCTCGATTTATGGCGTGCGCCTCGTCACCGAGGCCGACGACAGCCCGCACAAGATGGTCCACAAGATCAAGGGCGAGAGCTATTTCGCCTGCGCCGAGATCGACCATTGGGCGCCGAAAGAAATGGTCGACGAACTGAAGAAGTCAGTCGAAGGCGCGAACAGCGAAGTCGAATGGTGCCCCGGCGTCGAACACGGCTTCGCCTTCCCGCAGCGCCCTGCCTACAACAAGCAGGCGGCGGAGCGGCATTGGGAGCGGCTCTACGCGCTGTTCGGGCGAAACCTCTAAGCGACCTTCTTCAGTTCGATGCTCGATACCGGCGCGCGGACGTCTTCGGCGTAGGCGGTCATCAGGAGTTCGCTGATGTGGCCGGGCGTGAATTTGTAGGGGCCGATCTCGCTTACCGGCGTCACCTCCGCGGCGGAGCCGGTGAGGAAGCATTCGGTGAAACCTTGCAGATCGTCGCGCGCGATGTGGCGTTCGACCACCGGGATCTGCTGTGCCCGCGCCAGTTCGATGATCGATTGCCGCGTGATGCCATTGAGAAAACAGTCGGCGATCGGCGTGTGCAGCTTGCCGTCCTGCACGAAGAAGATGTTCGCGCCGGTCGCTTCAGCCACATAGCCGCGATAGTCGAACATCATCGCATCGTGATAGCCCTTCGCCTCCGCGGCGTGCTTCGACATGGTGCAGATCATGTAGAGGCCCGATGCCTTCGCCTGCGTTGGCGCCGTGTCGGGCGCCGGACGTTTCCAGTCGGAGATGTCGAGGCGGATGCCCTTCATCTTTTCCGCTGGATCGAAATACGATGCCCAGGGCCACGCGGCGATGGCGACGTGGATCTTCGTGCGCTGCGCCGCGACCGACATCATCTCGGAACCGCGATACACCACCGGACGAACGTAAGAGAATGCCTCACCCAACGCTTCGCAGGCCGCGATGGTGCCCTGGCTGACCTCGTCCTGTGTGAAGGGGATTTTCATGCCCATGATCTCGGCGCTCTTGAACAGCCGCGCCGTGTGCTCTTCCAGCTTGTAGATCCGCCCCGCATACATGCGCTCGCCCTCGAACACGCAGGAGGCGTAGTGCAGGCCGTGCGTCAGGACGTGGGTCTTGGCCTCGCGCCACGGGACCATCTTGCCGTCGAACCACAGCGCGCCGTCGCGGTCGTCGAAAGGGAGCACCTCTGCCATGTCACATCCTGCCGTTTCTCGTGAACGCATCCCGCCTTGCGGGGACGGGACCGGCGGCCTTATTAAGTCAGCATGGCTGACATAAAACCCGCCGGGCCGCAGCCGGTTGGCTCGCCGCTATACTTGCGCGATGAGGAGTTGAAGCAAGGTGTCGATCTGTTGATCTTCGCCTCGCGCGGCGTCTCGGCCGAAGGCGCCAAGGCGCTGAAGAACGCGAGCCTTGGCCCCGCGCACGCGCGCACGATCACCGTAATAGGCCGAAATCCCGGGCTTTCTGTCGCCGATCTGCAAGCCTTTCTGAAGGTCGCCAAGCAGAGTTTGAACCGCGTGCTGAGCGAATTGATCGCCGCCGGATATGTCGAACGCAGAGCCGGTATTCGCGATCGGCGTACCCGGATGCTGCGTCTGACCGAGAAAGGTGCCGAGCTGGAGACCGCGATCTGGGACGCCCAGCGCCCCAAGCTGGTGCGTGCATTCCGTGAAGCCGGCCCGGATGCCGTCGCCGGGTTTCGCCGCGTGCTGATGGGCCTGGTGGACAAGGACCAGCGGCCGAAGGGAGCCGTTTCATGAGTGCCGCGGGCAAGACCGTCGAAGGCGCGCACATTCTCGTCGTCGATGACGACGAGCGTATCCGCAAGCTGCTGCAGCGCTACCTGACGACCAACGGCTTCCGCGTGAGTGCCGCCGCCGATGCCGCGGAGGCGCGAGCCCTGATGAAAGGCATCGCGTTCGATCTTCTGATCGTTGACGTGATGATGCCGGGCGAATCCGGGTTCGATCTGACCGAAGCGGTGCGCGCGAACTCGCAGGTGCCGATCCTGATGCTCACCGCGCGCGGCGAGTCCGAAGATCGCATCACCGGGCTTGAGAAGGGCGCCGACGACTACCTGCCCAAGCCGTTCGAACCGCGCGAACTGGTCCTGCGCCTCAACGCACTGCTGCGCCGCGCCGCGCCGGCGGTGAATTCTGCACACAAAGAGGTGCGCATGGGCGATGCGGTGTTCGATCCCGAACGCGCCCAATTGAAGCGCGGCGGCAAGCCCGTGCACCTGACGACGTCGGAGCAGCAACTGCTGCAGCTGTTCGCCGCCAATGCCGGACGACCTTTCTCGCGTACCGATCTTTGCACCCGCCTCGGCGTGGCGCTGGAGCGCTCGATCGATGTGCAGGTGACGCGCCTGCGCCGCAAGATCGAGGAGGATCCCAAGCTGCCGCTCTATCTGCAAACAGTGCGTGGCGTCGGCTATGTGCTCGTGCCGGACCGCGTGGTCTGACGTGGCATACGACGGCGAAAAACTGACGCCGCTGCATCCGTTCCGTGCGCTCCGGCGCATACTGCCGCGCGGCCTGTTCGGCCGCTCGCTCATTATCATCGTGGCGCCTATCGTGTTGCTGCAGGGTGTCGTCACCTACGTGTTCTTCGAACGCGATCTGCGCGAGACGACGCGGCGCATGGCGATTGACGTCGCCGCCGACGTGGCGTTGCTGATTTCGCAGGAGGACACCTACAAGTCGCCACTGCGGGAGAAACAGCGCGATCTCAGCGAGCGCATGCTGCGCTACGGCATCCACTTTGTGCCGGGGGCGCACGTACCCGCCTCGAAGCGGCTGACGACCACCACCATCGACGCCGTTCTGGAGGACGTGATCACCGCCCAGATCGGCGAGCGCCGCCATCACCGCATCACCGGCGGCAACGCGAGCTGGCTGCTGGAAGTCGATGTGCGCGACGGCATGTTGCAGCTCACCATCCCGCGCGAGCGCGTGACGGTGGACAAGCCGGACGTCTTCATCCTCTGGATGGTCGGCACCTCGCTGCTGCTGATGGGCGTCGCGATCATCTTCCTGCGCAATCAGGTGCGGCCTATCGAGCGGCTGGCGCGCGCCGCCGAAGCCTTCGGCAAGGGCCGCGCGGTGCCTGACTTCAAGCCCTATGGCGCGACCGAAGTGCGCCGCGCCTCCCGCGCCTTCATCGAGATGCGCGAACGCATCGACCGCCACGTGCAGCAGCGCACCGAGATGCTGGCCGGCGTCAGTCACGATCTGAAGACGCCGCTGACCCGTCTCAAGCTGCAGCTTGCCATGCTGGACGCCGATGCCGCCGACCTCGAGGAGATGCGCGCCGACATCGTCGAGATGGAGCGCATGCTCGACGA
>DATAHD010000596.1:0-8413 GCA_036263395.1 Rhizomicrobium sp.
AAAGGCCGACCACGAGAACCCCGACAGCCCGACCGCGCCATCGCACCAATTCTGCGCCACGCACCAGTCGATCACCGCGAGCACGTCCTCAAATTCGCTCTCGAGATATTCATCGCGCAGCACGCCGGTCGAACCGCCCGAACCAGCCAGATCGACGGTCAGCACCGCATAGCCGCGCTCCGCCCAATAGGGAAACGTCGCCTCGTGCAGGCCACGAAACAGATCGAACGCGCGATACGGCGCGAACTCGATGATCACCGGCCAGCGCCCGTCACCCGCCGGCCGCCACAGCCGCGCACCCAGCACGCGGCCGTCCGCAGCCGGAATTTTCAGGAAGTCGTCGCGAATGGGCACAACATCGTCGGTGCCCATCGCCCGTCAGCTCCGCAGCGTTGCGCCGGTGGCCTTGCTCACCGCCGCCACGATCTTCTGCGCGATGGCGTCGATCTCCGCATCGGTCAGCGTCTTGTCTTTGGGCTGCAGCCGCACCGAAACGGCGAGCGACTTCTTGCCCTCCGGCACGCCTTTGCCCTCGTAGACGTCGAACACGGTCGCGGTTTCGATCAGGTTGCGATCCGCACCCTTGGCGGCCCGCACCACATCGTCGGCGGCAACCTTGCTCTCCACCACGAACGCGAAGTCGCGCTCGACCGGCTGGAACGGCGAGGGCGTGAACGTCGCCCGCGCCTTGCCCTTGGCTTTCGATTCCGGAATGGCGTCGAGGAACACTTCGAACGCTGCCACGGGTCCGCGCAGGTCGAACGCTGCCAACACCTTCGGATGGATCTCGCCGAACACCGCAATCGCTTTCGGTCCGAGTGCCAAGGTGCCAACGCGGCCGGGATGATACCAGGCGGGACCACCGGCTTTCACCGGCGCGCTCATCACACCGCCCATCGCGGTTTCGATGGCGGCCAGCATGTCGGCCTTGGCATCGAATGCGTCGGCGGGATGGGTTGCTTTGGTCCAGCTGCGGACGCCAGCCCCGACGCGGATACCCGCGGCGACATTGCTCTGTGCGCCCGGCATGCCGCTTTCGAACTGCGCACCAATCTCGAACAGCATCAGATCGCCGAAGCCGCGCGCGATGTTGCGCTGCGCCGCCGCCAGCAGCGACGGCAGCACGCTCGGGCGCAGAGCATCGAGATCGGAGGCAATCGGATTCGCGATCTGCCGCGCCTCGTCACCGCCGCCGAACAGCGTGGCGTGGGCGCGCGGAATGAAGGAGAAGTTGATCGTCTCGTTGAAGCCACGCCCCGCCAACGTGCGGCGCACCAGACGCGTGCGCTTCTGCGCCGGCGTCAACGTCGGCTTGGCCACGGCGCTCGGCCGCTCCATCGCCGCACTCGGCACTTTGTTGAGCCCGTGGATGCGCACGATCTCCTCGACCAGATCGGCCGAACCGTCGATGTCGCTGCGCCACGACGGCGGCGTCACCGTGAGCGTCGCGCCGTCCTCCACGCCGAAGCCGAGGCGCGTCAAGATCGCGATCATCTCGCTCTTGGGAATGTCGAGGCCGCCCAGCCGCTGCACGTGCGCCGGATCGAACGCGATGGTTCGCTTCCAGTTCGGCACGCCGCCCGCAACGATCACCTCGCTCGGCTCGCCGCCGCAGAACTGCAGGATCATCTTGGTCGCAAGCTCAAGGCCCGGCACCGTGAATTCCGGATCGACGCCACGCTCGAAGCGATAACGTGCATCCGACAGCAGCCCGAGCAGACGCCCGGTGCGCGCGATGCGGATCGGATCGAACAGCGCCGACTCGACGAACACGTCGGTGGTCGCCTCGCTGCACGACGATTCTTCGCCGCCCATCACGCCGGCGATGTCATGCACCGCGACGTCGTCCGCAATCACCAGCATACCGGCGTCGAGCTTGTACGTGCGCCCGTCCAGCGCCAGCACGCTCTCGCCTTCTTTTGCGAAACGCGCGCGCAGATCGCCTTTCAGCTTGCCCGCGTCATAGACGTGGAGCGGTCGCCCGCGATCGAGCGACAGGAAGTTGGTGACGTCGACCAGGGCGGAGATCGGGCGCAGCCCCACCGCCTTCAGCCAGTCCTGGAGCCATTTCGGCGACGGTCCGTTCTTCACGCCGCGGATCATGCGGCCCGCGAACATCGGCGCGGGCGAGGTATCGCCATCCGGGAAATCGAGAACCGGCTTGATCGGTGAGGCGAACGTACCCGGCACCGGCGACAGATCGCCTTCGCGCAGACGCCCAAGTCCTGCCGCCGCCAGATCGCGCGCGATGCCATAGACCGCGGTGCAATCGCCACGGTTCGGCGTGATCGAGACATCGATCACCGGATCGGTCAGGCCCAGCGCCTTCGACGCTGGTTCGCCGACAACCGCTTCGGCTGGCAGTTCGATGATGCCGTTGTGATCTTCGCCGAGCAGCAGCTCGCGCGCCGAACACATCATGCCGCGCGATTCGACACCGCGAATGGTGCCGATCTTCAGCGCTTCGCCGGTCACCGGGATCACGGTGCCCGGTTTCGCCAGCACCACCTTGATACCGGCTCGCGCATTCGGTGCGCCGCAAACAATCTGTAGCGGTGCCGCGCCATTGCCGGCATTAACCATGCACAGGCGCAGCTTGTCGGCGTTCGGATGCTTCTCGGCGGTGACGATCTCGGCGACGGTGAAATCCTTCAGACGCGCGCCAGCATCTTCCACCGACTCCACTTCGAGTCCGATGGAGGTCAGCTTGTCGGCAATCGTCGCCGCATCGGCATCGGTGTCGAGCGGCGCTTTCAGCCACGAGAGAGTGAATTTCATCGGCTCAGCCCTCCGTCCAGCGTGGGCAGGTCGAGGGCCGCGAATCCGAAATGGCGCAGCCAGCGCACATCACTTTCGAAGAAGGGCCGAAGATCCGGCGCGCCGTATTTCAGCATCGCCATGCGGTCGAGGCCGAAGCCGAACGCGAAGCCCTGATACTTCTCGGGATCGACACCGCACATTGCGATGACACGCGGATGCACCATGCCGCTGCCGCCCAGCTCCAGCCAGTCGTTGCCGGTGCCGAAGGTAATCTTGCCCGGTACGGAGCGGTCGCAGCGCATATCCCACTCGACGCTCGGTTCGGTGAACGGGAAGAAGCTCGGCCGCGCGCGCAGCTCCACATTCTCGATCTCGAAGAACGCCTTGCAGAATTCCTCGACCACCCATTTCAGATTGCCGAGATGCGTCTTCTCGTCGATTACCAGCGCTTCGAGCTGGTGGAACATCGGCGTGTGCGTCGCATCGTTGTCGACACGATAGGTGCGCCCCGGCGCGATCACGCGGATCGGCGGCTTCTGCTTCAGCATGGTGCGCACCTGCACCGGCGAGGTGTGCGTGCGCAGCAGGTGCTGCGAACCGTCCGCCTGCTTGGACACATAGAAGGTGTCGTGCATCTGGCGCGCCGGATGATCCGGCGGGATGTTCAGCTTGGTGAAGTTGTAGTCGTCGTATTCGACATCCGGTCCTTCGGCGATCGCGAAGCCCAGATCGGCGAAGATCGCGGTGATCTCGTCCAGCACCTGGTTGACCGGATGGATGGTGCCTTGCTGCTCCGGCCGCGCGGGCAGGGTGACGTCGATGCGCTCCCCTTCTAATTTCGCGTTGAGCGCGGCGTCGCCGAGCGTCGTTTTCTTGGCCGCGATCGCTTCGCCGACGCGGTCGCGCAGGCCGTTGATCAGCGGCCCCTGCACCTTGCGCTCGTCGGCACTCATGCCGCCGAGCGTCTTCAGCAATTCGCTGACCGAGCCCTTCTTGCCCAGCGCGCCGACGCGCACGGCCTCGAGCGCGGCTTCGTCGGAAGCTGTGTCTATCGAGGCGAGGATTTCGCGCTCAAGAGTTGCAATGTCGCTCATCATCAAATCCCAATCGTGGAACAGGTTGAATCACGCCCTCGGCGTTGCGCCAAGGGCGGTGCCCCGATGGGAAAGAGAAAGCTTACGCCGAAGCCTGATCCACCAGAGCCTTGAACGCGACGGGCTCGTGAATGGCGAGGTCCGAGAGCACCTTGCGGTCGATCTCGATGCCGGCCTTGGCGAGCCCGCTCATAAATCGGCTGTAGGTGAGGCCATGCTCGCGCACGGCGGCGTTGATGCGCTGGATCCACAACGCGCGGAAATTCCGCTTCTTCAGCTTGCGGCCGATATAGTTGTACTGCAGCGACTTATCGACGGCCGCGTTGGCGGTCGTGATGTTGCTCTTGCGGCGGCCGTAGAAGCCTTTGGCTTGCTTCAGGACCTTGTTGCGGCGGGCGCGGCTCGGGACGGCGCGGGGCGAACGTGACATGGCTTAGAACCCTCCGCCGTACGGCATCCAGCGCTTGATGCGCTGCGTCTCGCAACCGGCGAGATTGTGCGTGCCCTTCAGTTCGCGAAGCGAACGGGCGGACTTGCGGATCAGGCGGTGACGGTGGTTGGCGCCACCGGTCTTGACCTTGCCACTCGCAGTGAATTTGAACCGCTTTTTGGCGGCCGATTTCGTCTTCATTTTGGGCATTTGCGGTCTCCAGAGGGACGTTTGTCCCGGTCGCTTTCGGATCGCCACGGCATGCCCTTACGCCGGGCGGCCCCGAAGAGGGCGCGTCTTAGACGGGATGAGGTGAAAAAAGCAAGCCGCTAGATGGAGGCGGGCGCTAGTTGCGCCGCCGCTTGTCACCCTCGGCGTCGTTGGGGGACTCGCCAGTCACG
Source organism: Rhizomicrobium sp. (assembly GCA_036263395.1). GTDB lineage: Bacteria > Pseudomonadota > Alphaproteobacteria > Micropepsales > Micropepsaceae > Rhizomicrobium. The sequence continues at coordinate 4,686 of DATAHD010000596.1, forward strand.
CCAAAGTCCTTCGATTTGCCGCCCAACTCGGCGGACAGAAAGCCTTCGGATGACAGCCCTCGCTTCAACAGCTCGCGCACCGCCGCTGCCCGGCTCGGCATCCGTCGCGAGAAGCGCCAGTTGTCCAAGGCCTCAAGCTCTTCTTTTGTCAGCATAATCTGGAGCCGCTCGCCGCGGGTCAGGTCATTCATTCGGTAACGCCCCTTCTCCGCGCCGTTACACTGCCTCCGACATAAACTTACTCATTTTACGTCTTCTACCCCTAATAATGAAAATCCGCAGAGAAAGTTCCATACGTCTAAACCGCCTTTGGCAAAGAAACAGGCAAATTAGACCGTAACTAATTGATAGTATTGAATAATTCTTGTATCACGGCGTTGCTCGGGGTAGCCTCTCCGAAGATTGAGAGGTCACCATGGCAGCTTTGGAAAGCGTCGAGCGGGTCGCCTCGAATACCGACCTGCTCGCAGAAGCCAATCACCGGATTGCCAATCACCTGTCCCTTCTGGCCGGTATGGTCCAGCTGCAGATGTCGGCATTATCCCGCGGACCGGACATGCTCAGCCGTACCCAGGTTCGTGGGCTGTTGCAGGAGACGGCGGGCAAAATCGTCGGGATCGGCAACATGCATCGCCGTTTTGCGCACAGCAGCGGCGAAGATGAACTCGACCTCGGCGCCCATCTGATCGAATGCACCCATCTGCTGGTCTCGCAGCTTTCGCTCGATCGCAAGGTCAGCATCGTGGAACGGCTCGACAGCGGGTGCATGGTCACGCCCGACGACGCGCAGACGCTGGTTCTGATCGCCGGCGAGATTCTGATGAATGCGGTCAAGCATGCGCATCCGACCGGCCTGTCCGTCGCCATCAGCATCAGCTGCTCGCGCAGCGCCGATGGCAGCATTGTTCTGGAAGTTGGAGATGACGGTGTCGGTCTGCCGGAGAACTTCGATCACACGAAAGATGGCGGTCTCGGTCTCAAGTTGATCCGGTCGCTGGCCGACAAGATGCATGCGCAATTGCAGATCGAATCCGATTCGCTCGGGCTGTCGTATCGTTTGCGCCTGCCGCCTCAAAACCGCCGGTTTTAGGACGCTCTCTACCGTCTCTCCCAAGAGACGTGTTCGTTAGCGTCCATGCTTCGGCACCTCATCCCGCTGCTGCGCCGTATTTCCGTCTGGCTGTTCTGGCCGGCGTTCATGGTGGTTGTGTGGGGCGAGCTGAAGCCCGGCCACGACGCTGAAATTCACGTCTGGGACAAGGCACTCCACTTCACCGCCTATTTCGGTCTTGCGGCGATTGCGACCGTCGCGCTGCGCACTCGCCGCTCTGTGCTTTGGGCGCTGGCGGCGCTGATCGCAGCGGGCGGTGTACTGGAGATTGTGCAGGGCCTCGTCGGCCGTGACTCCGACATTTATGACGAAGCCGCCAATACACTTGGTGCGCTGGCCGGTGCCATCATGGCGTGGGGTTTTCTCATCCTGATTGGCCGCTTGTTGCCCCACTTCGCCCGGCCTAAATTGCCGGGGCAAAAGGACATTCCCATGTTTGAAGAATTCAAGAAGTTCGCGATCCGCGGCAACGTCGTCGATCTTGCGGTTGGTGTGATCATCGGTGCGGCCTTCACCGGCATCGTCAACTCGCTGGTGAAGGACGTTTTCACACCGCCGCTCGGTGCTCTGATCGGCGGCTTCGACTTCGCCAACTTCTTCATCACCCTGAAGGGCGAGCATTTTGCCACCTTGGCCGAGGCCCAGAAGGCGGGTGCCGTCACCATCAATTACGGTCTGTTCCTCAACACCATCATCAACTTCATGTTCGTCGCCTTCGCGATGTTCATTGTCGTTCGCGGTATCAATCGCCTGCGCGCCGCCGAACCGCCGCCGCCGGCCGAACCGCCCGCCACGCCCGAAGAAGTCCTGCTGCTACGCGATATCCGCGACTCCCTGAAGGTACGCCCGTGAGGCTTGTTGCGCCGGCCGTCCTTGTGGCGGCCGCGCTTCTCTCCACCGCGGCGCAGGCCGACGAAGCCATGGCGAAAGCCGCGGGCGACTTCTATGCCGTGGCCCACGCGGCGCAGAGCGGTCTGCCCGACGCCGCGACGCGCGCCAAACTCGCGCCGCTGGTCACGCCGCGTCTCGCCTCGCTGATCGATCGCGCCAGTGCCGCGGAAGAGAGCTTCACGACGGCGAACAAGAACTCGCCGCCGCTGGCCGAAGGCGATCTCTACTCTTCGCTGTTTGAAGGCCCGACCGCCTACACCGTTGGCGCCTGCAGCGGCGATGCCGCCAAGGCAAGCTGCGCCGTCAATCTCACCCATGACGACAAGGGCGCGAGCGGCCCGACACGCTGGACCGACACGCTCTACCTCGCCAACACCGCCAGCGGCTGGAAAGTTGACGACATCGGCTATGGCGGCACTTGGGCCTTCAGCAACAAGGGCAAGCTCAGCGAAACCCTGGAACAGGTCGCGGGCTTTGTTTCGCAATAGGCGCGGCCTATCTTAAGCGCCGGTAACGCAACGGCCTCGCCGCGCGTATAATTAAACGAAGACAAAACCCGGAAGACGACCCATGTCCGACACCCCCGTCCAGAAATCCGACGCCGAGTGGCGCAACGAATTGGACGACAACCAGTACCAGGTGCTGCGTTGCTCGGCGACCGAGCGCCCCGGCTCCAGCCCGTTGCTGCATGAACACCGCGAAGGTGAGTTCATGTGCGCCGGTTGCGGCGAGCCGCTGTTCGACAGCGACACCAAATTCGAAAGCGGCTCCGGCTGGCCGAGCTTCTATCGCGCCAAGGACGGCGCGGTGGCAGAGAAGGAAGATCGCACCCACGGCATGGTCCGCACCGAAGCCATGTGCGCCAAGTGCGGTGGCCACCTCGGCCACGTTTTCCCGGACGGCCCGAACCCGACTGGCCTGCGCTACTGCATGAACGGCCTTGCCCTGAAGTTCGAGCCGGACGCGAAGTGACCACTTTCACCGCCGAGAAACCGACGGGCACCAAGAAGGAGATCTACGGCGATCTCCTTCTGCAGGCGCGTGGCCTGTTCGACGGCGAACGCGACGCCATCGCCAACGCCGCCAATCTCGCAGCGCTGATCGGTTTCGGCCTCGAAGACCTCAACTGGTCCGGCTTTTACTTCCTGAAAGAGGGTGAGCTTGTGCTCGGCCCTTTTCAAGGCAAGCCAGCCTGTGTCCGCATCGCGCTTGGCAAAGGGGTTTGCGGCACCGCCGCCGCGACGCGCGAAACCGTTGTGGTGCCGGACGTTCATGCCTTCCCGGGGCACATCGCCTGCGATGCCGCCTCGCAATCGGAAATCGTCATCCCGCTGGTGAAGAACGGGACGCTACTCGGCGTCCTCGATCTCGATGCGCCGATCCCGAATCGTTTCGACGATGAGGACCGCAAGGGCCTCGAAGCGCTCGCCGCGCTCTGGATTTCGGCGAGCGCATGAGCCCCTCCATCCTGGCGACGGTCCAGCAGGTGCTGCTGCTCGCCGTGCCGATCATCATCGCGATCACCCTGCATGAGGCGGCGCATGGCTATGTCGCGCGCCATTTCGGCGACAACACCGCCGCCGATCGCGGCCGGGTCACCCTCAACCCGCTGAAGCACATCGACCCCATCGGCACGATCATCCTGCCGGGGCTGATGCTCCTCATGCACACCGGCTTCCTGTTCGGCTATGCCAAACCGGTCCCGGTCAACGGCGCCAATCTGAAG
>DATAHD010000597.1:0-7431 GCA_036263395.1 Rhizomicrobium sp.
GGATCGAGCGCGCTGGCGACGCGGCTGTCTTCCAGAAAGCTCGACACATCGCTCGCGATAGTGACCCAGAGCAGCGAACGGGTGGAGAGGGCGGCGGCTTTGTCCGTGGCCACAGCGGCGTCGAGAAACACGCGCGTGCAATCGCCGATGAGGGCGGGATCAGAGTAGTCGAGATTGCCCGCTTTGACATTGCAGGCCGCGGCGCCTTGCGGCGAGGTGGTGCGCCACAGGGTGAGTTGCGCGCCGATGAGATCGGCGGCGGCCGTTACCACCTTGTCGCCCTTCGCGCCGTCGCGTGCGGTGGCGATGTCCTTGGCCACGACATCGAATTGCCCGAGCCACAGGGCGGCGCGCGCGTGGGCGAGATAGGCGGTTGGTGTCGGACCCAGGCGAAGCTCCGTCGTGCGGTCGTCGTAGGCGCCTTGTAAATCGCCGAGATTGAAACGCGACATCGCGCGTTCGGCATAGCCAGCGGACTCGTTCGGTAGCAGTTTCACCTGCACATCAAGATCGGCCGCCGCTTCGCGCCATTGGCCGAGTTCGTTAAAGAGATAGGCCCGCTCATGCCGCGCATCCGGATTCTCCGGATCGAGTGTGACCGCCTGATTCAGATCGTCCAGCGAAGCTTTCACGGTGTCTTGTGTCAGCGACGCATCGCGTGCGTAAGCGCGGCTGGCGAGCAGTGCCGCTTTCGCTTTGTCATCTGTGGCGCTCGTGATCGCGGCATCGCATTGCGCGGTCGCTGCCGTGCTTTTGCCGCAATCGGCGCAGGGCTGCGGCACATTTTCCGCGCGCGCGGCGTTCGCGGCGAAAACGGCAAGTGGAATGAGGAGATTTCTGTACAACATGAGCTTACGCGCGTTATCCGCCATTCTGAGGCGCGAGAAAAGATAGCAAAACACGCGCTTTTTTCTTGGCCCGCGACGCGTGCTCCTTTACTTCAAAACATATGAACGCGATCGATCTGACCAATGCTGCATTGCTGCTGGGATCCGCGCTCGTTATCGCCGGTATTCTGTCCAGCCTGATCGCCAAGCGGTTCGGCGCCCCGATGCTGCTCGTGTTTCTTGGCGTCGGCATGCTGGCGGGCGAAGACGGACCGGGCGGGATCGTCTTTTCGGACTATCGCTTCAGCTATCTCGTGGGCTCGCTGGCGCTTGCGATCATCCTGTTCGATGGCGGATTGCGGACGCGGCTGTCGATGTTTCGCAATGCGCTGGTGCCGGCCGGGCTACTGGCGACCGTCGGTGTGCTGATCACCGCCGGGCTTTGTGCGGTCGCGGCGTTCTATGTGCTGCGCTTCAATCCGACGGAGAGCTTCCTGCTCGGTGCGATTGTTGCGCCGACCGATGCGGCGGCGATCTTCTTTCTGCTGAAGACGCAGGGCATTCAGCTGCGCCATCGGATGAGCGCGCTGATCGAGATCGAGTCCGGTACCAACGATCCGGTCGCGGTCTTTCTGGTGTTCTCCACCGTCGCGATCATCGCGGCGAAGGGCGCGCTGTCGGGCGGCGATGTCGTGCTCTCGCTGTTCGAAGAGGCCGCGATCGGCGCGGTGGTTGGCATCGGGGGCGGTGTCGGCATCGTTGCCGCGCTCAACCGGCTGAACCTTCCGAACGGTCTGCATCCGCTGCTGGCGTTGTCCGGATCGGTGCTGGTGTTCGCCGTTGCAGCGGTGGCGGGCGGTTCTGGATTCCTGGCGGCGTATCTGGCGGGCCTCGTCGTCGGCAACCGGCCGGTGCGGGCGTATGCGTCGATCATCAGTTTGAACGACGCGATCACCTGGCTGGCGCAGATCGTGATGTTCCTTGTGCTCGGCCTGCTCGTCACGCCGCATCGCCTGATGACCTACGGCGTGCCGGCGCTGGGTGTGGCGCTGTTCGTGATCTTCGTCGCGCGGCCAGTCGCGGTGTGGATCTGCCTCTACTTCTTCCGCTTCGACTGGCGTGAGATGTCGTTCATCAGCTGGGCCGGTTTGCGCGGCGCGGTGAGCATCTTCCTGGCCGCGGTGCCGACGCTGGCGCATCTGCCGCTGTCGTACATCTATTTCGACGTAGCGTTCTTCGTGGTGGTATTCTCGCTGGTCCTGCAGGGCTGGACCACGCGCTGGATGGCGATCCGCCTGAAGCAGGTGGTACCGCGTGTGGCATCGGGATCGGTGCAGCGGGTCGAAATCGATCTGCCGGGACAGACCGATGTGGAGATTGTCGGCTACCCGATCCTGCCGGACTCGCGCATCCTGTCGCTGACCACCATGCCGAAATGGGTGCGCATGACGATGGTGGCGCGCGGTGGTGAGGTGCTGGAGCCTGCCGAGGCCGGGCGTCTGAAGGCTGGCGACTACGCGTACTTCTTGGCGCCGACATTGCGGGTGCCGCGGCTCGACAATCTGTTCGTGCCGCTTGCCGAACGAAGCAGTGCGATCGACACGGAATGGGAATTCTCCATCCACGGCAACACCAGGCTGACCGAACTGGCGACGCTTTACGATCTGAAACTGCCGCCGGATATCGTGAACCTGACCGTGGCGGAGCTGTTTGCCGAGCGGTTCGAAACCGCCGCGGATGTGGGCGACAGTTTGCCGGTTGGTGTCTGTATTCTCACCGTGACGGCGCTGGACGGCGACGATGTCGTCGAAGCGACGCTGCACTTCGACCGGGAGACGAGCCTGGTGCGCGGCGGGCGGCTTTCAAAACTGATGGGAAAGCTGACGGGACGCGCCGGCTAGGCGTTACCCGCTTGTCCGGCGGCAAGCGCGATGCGGACGAGATCGGAGAGACTACGCGCGTTCATCTTGTCCATGATGTGGGCGCGATGAATCTCGACGGTGCGCGGTGAGATGCCGAGCTCGTATGCGGCGATCTTGTTCGAGCGGCCGGCGACGAGCTGCTCGAGCACGCTGCGCTCGCGCGGTGTCAGGAGTGCCACCATCTGCTTGGCGGCACGCTGTGCCGCAGCCTGGTCTTTCGTGCGCGACGCCAAGTCGAGGCCGCGCGCGACGCTTTCGAACAGGGTTTCGGCTTCGAACGGCTTTTCGATGAAGTCGATCGCGCCGGCTTTCATGGCACGGACCGCAAGACCGACGTCGCCGTGTCCCGTGATGATGATCACCGGGATTTGCCAGTGGCGGCGGTTCAGTTCTTCCTGCAGTTCGAGGCCGTCCATGCCCGGCATGCGGATGTCAGAAATCAGACATGCACCGGTAATCAGGCTGTGACTGAGGAACTCCGAAGCGCTAGAGAACGCTTCCGTACGGTAACCAACAGCTTGCAGCAAGCTGCAGACGGACTCTCGGACCGCCTCGTCATCATCGACCACATAGACCAATCCGTTCGTAGTACCGGACTGTTTCCCCGTGCCGTTCCCGACTTTATCTGACATGTTGCTATTCGGGTTTGACCAACTGTTGAGCAATTTTGTCACCCTTTTGATAAAATTGCCATCTTAAATTGTGCCAACCTGTCTCACCTAAGATTGCTTGTAAAAATTTCCACAACCATTGGGTATTATGCGGCCAACGACAAAGCGTTAAGGGCATTAATGTTGCGCAGAATGAGTTGATGGATATTGGGCACCGCGAGGGTACCGTCAGCCTTTAGAGCGCTGATCGCCCGGCACACGGTTTCGATTGTCAGACCGAGATGGTCAGCAATGTCCTGGCGACTCATGGGCAGGTCGACGCGGTGTCCCGCCGTCACGTCAAGGCGGCGCGCCATACGCAGGATGAAACATGCGACCCGCTCCTTCGCGTTGTGGCAGCCCAAGACGAAATGATGATGCCGTGCCGCCGCGATGTCGGCCGCCAACTGTTCCATCAGGAGGTTGCGGGCGTTGATATCGTCGCCGATGAGGCGGTCGAGATGCCCCTTGGGATAGGCCACCAATGTCACGTCGCTGACGGCTTCTGCGGTAAAGGCGTGGGCGGTGAGATCGCCGACGCCGAACACATCGCCCTCCAAAACGAAGTCTGCGATGTGGCGACGGCCGTCCTCAGTATGGCGGCAGAGGCGAACGGTGCCACTGAGGACTTTGTAGACAAACTCCGGCGCATCGCCTTCGAGATAGATCGCTTCGTTGCGGCTGTAGTGCTTGCGGACGCTCGAAGTCTGCAATGTGCGCAGCACTTGCGCGAAGGAAACCCATTCGTTCATGCCGTCGGCTTCGGCAACGCGGCCGCATTTGGCGCGGCGATCGGACTGTGAGGCGGTGGCCAGGGTGATGGACATTGTTGTGTTTCCCCGTTTGTTGGCAGCGCGATTGTCTGCTGCAAGGGAGTGTTAACCGTCCGCACACGTCTCAATAGCTAGGGAATCCGCCTAGGGTGATTCACGTACCTGTCGTCTCGGGTGATGTACGTATTCGGGTATCGGAAAGCGCCTGGCGCGCGGCGCGGGCGCCGCGATTGCTGCCGTGATACTTCGCGTAAATCTTCGTGAATTCGGCGCCGAACAGAAATAGCTGCGCCGAGTAGTAGACCCACAGCAACACAACGACGAGCGCACCGGCGGCGCCGAAGCGATCGGCGATCTCCGAACGGCCGATGTAGAAGCCGATAAGGAATTTGCCGAGGCTGAAGAGCGCCGCAGTTAGAAGACCTCCGGCCAGCACGTCTTTCCAGCGCAGATCGATATCGGGCAGCACTTTGTAGATCGCCGCGAACAGGCCAGCGAGCATCAGGAATGAGAGCGTGAAGTTCAGCGCCCACAGCAGCGGTATGCCGATGGGCAAATGCGCCGCCATGTAGTTGCCGAAGGCGACGAGACCGGCCGTCACCGACAACGAGACGAGCAGAAAGAAGCCGAGCGCGGCGACGACGCCGAGACTGACAGCACGGGCGCGCAGCATGCTGCTGAGGATCGCGCGCCAGGTCAGATCGACGGTGGGCGCTTTCCAAATGAGGTTGAGTGCAGACTGCATCTCGCCGAACACGCCCGATGCGGCGAACAGCAACGCGAGAATGCCGATGATGGTGGGGCCGATGCCTTCGGCATGGGCCGATGCGTGCTCGAGCACGGCGAGCAGCAGTTTCGAACTGCCATGACCCATCAAGGTTTGGAATTGCCAGGAGATCGCATCGCGTGCGGCGCCGTGGCCGAAGACCGAACCGGCGATCCAGATGGCGATGATGAGCACGGGCCCGAGAGCCGTTACCGAATAAAAGGCGATGGCGGCACCGCGGCTAAGCGCATCGTCATTGATGAAGGCTTCGACGCTTTCGACCGCGAGACGGCGGATGTTGCCGAGCAGAGCTTTCAGCCGGCCGGTCCGATGCGTCTCCATTGGAATGTGGGCAGTCACCATGCGTCCCCCGCGAAATAACGCTAAGGCGGCCACTTTGTTTCGTTCGGTCTGCGGGGTGTGTGATGCGGCAATCCCCGCCCAAAGTTTGGGCGGGGATTGTCGCTATCGCTTACTGGTGGGTCGTCTGGCCCGGTGGGATTTTCTGATCGGGGCCGGGCTTCACGATGTGGCCAGTGTCGCTTGGCATCGGCTGCTCGGCGAAGCTGCGCTCGTTGTGATCGACGCTGGTCGGCGGCGCTTTCTGATCGCGCAGATCGGGTTTCTTCGGTTCGTTCTTCATCGCGTTTCCTCGTTGGCTGTCACACGCCGCGATAACGGGTGGGGCAGGCGTTTGTTGCGCGAGGCCGTCGGACACATCCGTTGGAACAAAAGTTCCGGAACCTCGTTCTTATCGTAGGGAGAGCGTACCGAAAGTTTGTTTGCACCATGCGTTATGCCGCCGTCGTCAATGCCGCCGCAGGTGCGGCCAGCCGTCTTGGAACGACGACTTTGACCAGCACTTTGAATGAGCGCTTGGAGCATAACCTGCTCTCGCTGCGCTATACGGACGGACGTGGGCTTTGCACCGCGTGCGACGACGCGATCCGCGAGAAGCCGGATGCGCTGCTCATTCTCGGCGGCGATGGCACATGCCGCACCGCGGCGGCGATGGCGGCGGAGCGCAAGGTTCCGATCGTCCTTCTGCCCGGTGGCACAATGAATGTTCTGCCGAAACGCGTCTGGGGCGCGGAGACGTTCGAGCAGGTGCTCGAACGGGTTGCGTCTGGCGATGTCGAAGCGGGCAAGCTCGACATGGGTGATGCGAACGGGCAGGGATTCTTCGTCGCCGCGATGTTCGGATTGATGCCGGCGCTGGCGCGGGTGCGTGAACGGTTTCGTGGTGCGAGCACGCGCGAGACCTTGGCTGCGCTGGGTGCGCTCGGAACGGCGTCGCGGCATGTGCTGAAATCGTCGGTGCGGATCAGTGCGGAGGAATTGCCGACGTCGCTGCGCACTGCGGGTTCGATCGTGTCGGTGGGCGATGCGGATCAGCTGCTGCCTTGGCGCCAGACGGATGAGGGCTTTCGCGCATTCGAGTGCGTGGCTCTCAACCTCGCGACGTGGCGCGATGCCGGACGCATTGCGTTCAAGACGCTGCGCCATGGCGACTGGCGTGGGGACAGCAAGATCGACAACTTCACGACGCGGGCCTTGCGCGCCGATAGCGGACGGTCAACGTGGATCACACTCGATGGCGAGCCGGTGAAGCTGCGCGGGCCGGTGGACGTTGCTTACAAGAAGGATGCGCTGACCATTGTCGCGCCGCGGCAGTCGGGTGCAGCCAACGACAATGCAAATCGCGCATCTGTCCGATCTTCACTGTCCGGCTGACAGCCCTCGGCAGGCCGATGCGCTGGTCGGGGCGGTGCGCGACGCGAAGCCCGATCTTGTTGTCGTCAGCGGCGATCTCACGCGCGCCGGGCGGCGGCGGGAGTTTGCGGCGGCGCGGGAATTGCTTGCGCGGTTCGAGAGCACGCTTCTGGTCGTACCGGGCAATCACGATGTGCCGGTGTTCAATGCGGTGCAGCGCGTCAGCCGGCCGTTCGCACGTTTCGATGCGGCGTTTGCACCGGGCAACGTGGTGGTGAATTTCCCCGGTGTTCAGGTCATTGGGCTGAACACAGCTACAGGAATGCAGGCATCGCTCGACTGGTCGCTGGGATGGGCGTTGCCGCATCGAATTGCGCGGGTGATTGCGGCGTTGAAGGCCGCGCCGGCGGATACGTTTCAGATCGTAACCTGTCATCACCCGCTGCTGCCGGAAGCGGCGGATCTGCGGCGTTCGCATACCAAGGGCGGGCCGGAGGCGTTTCGCAATCTGGCGCATGCCGGGATGAACATGCTGCTGCATGGACATCTGCACCGTCAGAAGGCACGCATCGTCAATTGCGACGGGCGGCATGTGACGATTGCGGGGGCGAGCACGGCGCTGGGCGACCGTGAGCGCGGCGAGCCGTCGGGGTTCAATCTGATTGCCGTGAATGGAAGCAGCGCACCGGTCACGGCCATGCGGTGGGATGGTTCCACGTTTCAGCGCGAGCCGCTTGTCGCTAGCGCGGCTTGAGGATCCAGTCGGATACGTCTTTCCAG
>DATAHD010000598.1:0-7109 GCA_036263395.1 Rhizomicrobium sp.
AATGTCGATGGCGACATCGTTGGATCCGGCAACGCCGACGATTCCACACATGCTATTTGCCCTTTGCGGCCTTCTCGGCGCGCTTCTTCTTGCGGAATTTCTCCGCCCAGCCCGTCACTTGTTTCTGTTCGGCGCGCGTCACCGCAAGCGCATCCGGTCCGACATCCTTGGTGATCACCGATCCGGCGCCGGTGATGACGCCATCGCCGATCTTCACCGGCGCGACCAGCGATGTGTTGGAGCCGATGAAGGCGCCCGCACCGATGTCGGTGAAATGCTTGTCGAAGCCGTCGTAATTGCAGGTGATGGTGCCTGCCCCGATGTTCGCACCGGCGCCGACGCGCGCATCCCCGATGTAGGTGAGGTGGTTGGCCTTCGCGCCCTTCTCGACGCGCGCCTTCTTCACCTCGACGAAATTGCCGATATGGACGTCGTCCTCGATCACCGCGCCGGGACGCAAGCGGGCATACGGCCCGATCAGCGCGCCTTTGCCGACTTCGGCTTCTTCCAGATGCGAGAACGCCTTGATCTCCGCCCCGCTGCGCACCGTGACGCCGGGACCGAACACGACGAACGGGCCGACCGTCACGTCGGCTTCCAGCCTGGTGTCGTGGCTGAGATAGACCGTCTCCGGCGCCATCATGCCGACACCGGCGTCGAGCGCCGCGGTGCGCAGGCGCGCCTGCATCCGCGCCTCGGCGACCGCGAGTTCGGCACGGCTGTTCATGCCCATCACCGTGATCTCATCCGCCACCGTGATCGCCGTGCGCACACCGGCGGCCTTCGCCTCCAGGGTCACTTCCGGCAGGTAGTATTCGTTCTGCGCGTTGTTGTTCTTCAGCTGCGCGGCCCATTCGAAGAACTTGCGTGCGCTCGCGCCGGAATACGTACCGGCGCAGCACAGCTTCACGGCGCGTTGCTCGGGCGTCGCGTCCTTGAATTCGACAATGCGGTCGAGGAAGCCGTCGGCATCCGCGATCACGCGGCCATAGGCGGCGGCATCGTCCGGCTCGAACGCGACGATTGAGAAGCCGTGCTTCTCCGCCGAGGCAATCGACTCTTCCATCATCGCCGCCTGCGCGAGCGGCATGTCGCCGTTGTTGATCAGCAGCGAGCCATCGAAATCGCCGAGCGCACTCTTGGCACAAGCCGCTGCGTGACCGGTGCCGAGCTGCTTGTCCTGGACCGCGTTCTCCACGCCCATCTTGGTGGCGTAGGCGCGCACATTGTCCATCGCCGGTGCGCTGACCACGACGATCCGCGTGATGCCGGCGCCCTTCATCGCGTTGATGACGTGACCGAGAACAGGAAGGCCCGCGACCTTGTGCAGGACCTTTGGCGTTGCGGATTTCATCCGCGTGCCCATGCCCGCCGCGAGAATAATGCCAGCCCGATTCATACGTCTTCCATTGCCGCCGGGCGCAGGTGCGGCCGGATTGTTAACGCTGCCATAAGAGCCTGCCCCAAAAGGGTAAAGTGACGATTTGCGACGCTATATTGCCACAGCGGCAAGAACCTGTAGTTAAGGGCGATGACCAGCTTTGCCCTGATTTTCGACCTCGACGGAACCCTTGTCGATACCGCGCCCGACCTGCTCGGCGCCCTGAACGCGATTCTGATCCGCGAGGGGCGGCGGCCGGTGGATCACAGCGACCTGCGCCACCTCGTCGGACATGGCGCCCGCGTAATGTTGGACGAGGCGTTCAAGATGACCGGCGACGCGGTGGAGCCGGAGCGGCTGAACGTCCTGATCGACGATTACATCGCGCATTACAAGAAGCATGTGGCGGTGGCGAGCCGTCCGTTCGACGGCGTGGTGGAGACGCTGGATGCGCTGAAGGCCGAAGGCGTGCCGATGGCGGTGCTGACCAACAAGCCGCAAGAGCTGGCCGACATGGTGCTCGCCGACCTCGGCCTCACCGGCTACTTCAACGCGATCTGGGGTGCGGGACGGATGAGCTACACCAAGCCGGACGCGCGCATCTTCCACGACGTGGTGCGCGACACCGGCGCGCTCGGCCTCACCGCGATCATGGTCGGCGACAGCATCACCGATGTGCAGACGGCGCGCGCCGCCGGCGCCCCGGTGATCCTGGTCAACTACGGCTACACACCGGAGCCGGCGGAGCAGCTCGGCGGCGATGCGGTGACCGGCGACTTCGCGAAGATCCCCGGCATCGTGCGCGAACTGCTCGGCTAGCGGACACTACGCCTTCGTGCGCTCTTCCTTGTGCTGTTGCGCGACGCCGCGCAGCAGGGCCTTGGTCTCTTCGGTCGCCATCAACTCGCCGAACAGCTTGCCTTCCAGCCGCAGCATGTCCTTCGTCACTGGCGACACCGCCTCGCGCGCCAGCCGTTTGATGTGCGCTACCGCCAGCGCGTGGCGGCCCGCGATCTCCTTCGCGATGACGAGAGCACGATCGAGCGCGGTCTCGGCGCTGTCCGCAGGCACCAGCTCCTGCGCAATGCCGTAGTCGTAAAGCTCCTTCGGCGAGATGAGCCGCGGCCGCAACATCATCTCCAGCGCCCGCCCACGCCCGACGATGGCGGTGAGCCGCTGCGTGCCACCGGCACCGGGCAAGATGCCGACCGACACCTCCGGCAGACCGAAGCGATGCGGCCCGTCCTTCACGACGCGAATGTCGGAGGCGAGCGCGAATTCCAGCCCGCCGCCCATCGCCGAACCGTTCAGCGCGGTGATGAACGGCTTGGGCAGATGCTCCATCTCATAGAGAAGGTCGAGCATGGAGACCTCCCACGTCCCGGTCTCGCCGCCACTGGCGCTGGCATCCAGCTCCTCGACCGAGAAGTGGCGGATGAAATAGGTGCTGTCGGTGCCGGTGAAGACGATGGCGCGGACATCGTCCTCCTTCAGCCGCGGCAGCATCCGGTTCAGCTCGTTCATCGTGGCGGGAGTCATCACCTGCAGCGGCGGGTTGCTAAAGCGGATGATGGCGATCTTGTCGGCAATCTCGAGCGAGAGCTGGGGCATGGCGGGTGTTTCCTGATGGTGGTTCTTGTTACCCGCCATCCTGCCATGCCGCCCCGGAAACGCCAGAAACCGGGCGCTGCGACCGACTGGTTCCGGGCCAGAAAGGCCGGTTTCCGGAACCGCTTGACGCCCTTCGCCCCCGCCCCCTATACCGCCCGTCCCAACGCGCCTCTCCGCACGGCGCGAGCACGGTAGGGCGCGTAGCTCAGCGGGAGAGCACTCCCTTCACACGGGAGGGGTCACAGGTTCAATCCCTGTCGCGCCCACCATTAACGCCACAGCAATCCGCACCATCTGAAGACGCGTTCTCACGTTCTCGGATCGCACCAAACTCTCGCCGGCATCGAACGATCAGCGTGAGCAAGATTGAATTTTCCCAATCTGGCCGGATGCTCTTCGATGCCATGTAGGCGGTTGCTACAAGCGCCCATGCGCTCGCCTTACGCAACTGCAGGCATACCGTCCGCTCAACAAAGGGCATCACGGGATGCTCTCTGGCAACGCGCTTCCGTCGCGAGCGCTCTGGCGGTCAGCGCTTTCTCGCTCATTATTATTGGGTTGAACGAAGCGGCCAACATCGAACCGCTGCTGCTCGAAGTTTTGGCTGCACTTCAGGCGATTGGTGGCGGCGCTTACGAGATCATCTTCGTCGATGACGGATCGAGCGACGATTCCATTGCGCAACTCGTCCGGCTTCGCGAGCACATTCCGTTTCTGCGAATTTTCCGGCACGCCGAGCCGCTGGGTCAAAGCGCAGCGATCCGGACAGGCGTTCTGGCGGCGCGCCACCCGATCGTTGTCACAATGGACGGCGACGGCCAGAACGACCCAGCTGAAATCGCCCGTTTGCTCGCACCGTTTTCAGAGGCGGGGAGCCGTGTAGCGCTGGTTGCCGGTCAGCGTCTCGGCCGACAGGACAGTCTGAGCAAACGTGTTGCCTCGCGTGTGGCAAACCACCTGAGACAGTCGGTTCTCAACGACGGCGCCCGCGATACCGGTTGCGGCCTCAAAGCCTTTCGCCGCGATGCATATCTGGCCCTGCCCTATTTCGATCATATGCACCGCTATCTGATCGCGTTGATGCGCCAGCAGGAGCAGGAGGTTCGCTTTGTCGATGTGGTCGACCGGCCGCGTAGAGCCGGGCGTTCCAAATATGGCAATATCGACCGGCTTCTCGTCGGCATCCCCGATCTCTTTGGCGTTTGGTGGCTACAGCACCGGCAACGCGGAAGAGCGGCGGTAGACGAACTCTGATAACCGCGCGGCATGTATTGAAATCTGCGCGCAGCCTCGTTGTTTGACCGGCAAACAATCTGGTTTGCGAACGGCGTAACATCCGACCGCGAAGTCCAACTCCGGTGAACGGGGTCGGGCAGGGTGGACGACGATGGACCGTCCCCGGCTTGACTCGATGGCCCACCCCGTACAACGTACGCGTACAGCGTACGAGGTGGGTGTGGTTCGCGAGCTTTCGCGGGAAGAACTGGATCTGGCGCGGGCCGAGATTGGCGCCGCGGCGGCGGAGCTTTACGCGCAGTCCGGCGAAGAAGGCATCACCATCCGCGAGATCGCGCGCGCGACCGGGCGCAGCCCGATGGGGCTGTATCGCTATTTCGGGGATCGCGAGGAGATCATCGCGTTTCTGCGCTGTCAGGCATTCGAGGCGTTTTCCGACGCGCTGGAGGCAGCGTTCGAGTCCGGCAGGGATTCGTTTGGGCGGGCGCGAGCCGTAGGGCGGGCTTATCTGGATTTCGCGCTGGAGCATCCCGACGAATACCGGTTGATGTTCGACATGCGGCGGCCGGACGATTCCAAATATCCGGCGCTGGCGGCGGCGTCGAAGCGCGCGGGCGAAACGGTGACGCGGCATGTGAAGGACCTTGCCAAGGCGGGCATCGTGCAGAAGGGCGACACCGCCAAGATCGGCGCATCGCTGTGGGCGGCGGCGCATGGCGTGATCGTGCTGTATCTAGCGGGCCGGTTGCCGGATGGCGTGGACGTGCGCGAGTTTTATCTGGAGACGATGCGGCTGACGTTCCGCGGGGCACGGACGGCGGCGACGAAACGCGCGAAGGGGAGGAAGTGACGATGGGCGTGCTGGCCAAGACCTTCATCGTGAAGAAGAACGATCTGAAGAGCGGCAAGTTCGTGGAGAGCGAACTGGCGGCGAAGGACGGCGGTGCGATCCTGCAGGTGGATCACTTCGCGCTGACGGCGAACAACATCACCTATGCCGTGGCCGGCGACATGATGCAGTACTGGAATTTCTTTCCGGCGCCGGAGGACGGCTATGGCATCGTGCCCGTGTGGGGTTTCGGTACCGTGGTCGACAGCAAGGTCGAGGGGCTTTCGTTCGGCGACCGGTTCTATGGCTACTTCCCGTTCGCGAGCCACGTTGCGGTCGAGCCGGTTCGCGTGAGCGCGGGCGGGTTCAGCGACGGCGCGGCGCACCGCCAGCCGATGGCGGCGGTCTACAACAACTACACCCGCACGACGGCCGATCCGCTTTATGACGAGAAGACGGAGGCAGAGCAGATGCTGCTCAGGCCGCTGTTCACGACGTCGTTCGCAATCGACGACATGCTGGACGACAACGGCTATTTCGGCGCCAAGGCGGTGATCCTTACCAGCGCCTCGAGCAAGACTGCGTATGCCGCGGCCTATCTGCTGAAGAAGCGCAAGGGCGTGGAAGTCATCGGCCTCACCTCGCGCGGCAACATGATGTTCGTGAAGCGGCTCGGCTGTTACGACCGCGTCGTGGCGTATGACGACATCGCGTCGCTGGACGCAGGCGTGCCGGTCGCGGTGGTCGATATGGCGGGCAACGGCAACGTACGCAGCAGCCTGCACCATCACTATGGCGACAACCTGAAATACGATCTTGGCGTCGGCATTACCAATTGGGATGCCGAGCGCGGGACGCCCGCCGACCTGCCGGGTGCCAAGCCGACGATGTTCTTTGCGCCGACGCAGATCGCCAAGCGCAGCAAGGAATGGGGAGCTGCGGTGTTCGGCGAGAAGCTGGCCGCCGCGTGGCACGACTTCGTGGCGCATGCGAGCGATCCGGCGAGCCCGTGGTTTCGCGTGATCCGCGAGCGGCGCGCGAGCGACGTGCAGAAGCTCTATCTCGAGACCCTCGCTGGCAAGACGCCGCCGATGGACGGACTCATTCTCTCACTTTGAACCTGTCGAAAGGACGTTTTGTCATGGCTCTTCCCGGTGCGCTCGCGCGGCCTCTGTCGGTCCCGGTGATCGCTTCCCCGCTCTTCATCATCTCCGGTCCCGATCTTGTGCTGGCGCAGTGCAAGGCCGGCGTGATCGGATCGTTTCCGTCGCTGAACGCGCGGCCGCTGTCGCAGCTCGACGAATGGCTGGCACAGATCACCGAAGAGCTGGCGGCGTATGACCGCGCGCATCCGGACAAGCCGAGCGCGCCGTTTGCGGTGAACCAGATCGTGCACAAGTCGAACGACCGCTGGGAGCAGGACGTCGAGCTGTGCGTGAAGTACAAGGTGCCAGTGGTCATCACCTCGCTGGGCGCGCGCGAAGACCTGAACGCCGCGATCCACTCTTACGGCGGCGTGACGATGCACGACATCATCAACAACAAGTTCGCGCACAAGGCGATAGAGAAAGGTGCCGACGGCATCATCGCGGTCGCGGCCGGCGCCGGCGGCCATGCGGGCGTGACCTCGCCGTTCGCGCTGATCGAGGAAATCCGCGAGTGGTTCGACGGACCGTTGGCGCTGTCGGGTTCGATTGCCTCGGGCCGCGCGGTGCTTGCGGCGCAGGCGGCGGGTGCGGACTTCGGCTACATCGGTTCCGCCTTCATCGCGACGGAAGAAGCGAACGCGCCGCAGGGTTACAAGGACATGATCGTCGGGCACGGCGCGGAGGACATCGTGTACTCCAACCTGTTCACGGGTGTGCACGGCAATTACCTGCGGCCGTCGGTCGTCGCCGCGGGCCTCGATCCCGACAACCTGCCGCAAAGCGATCCGTCGAAGATGAACTTCGGTTCGGGCGGCAACACGAAGGCCAAGGCGTGGAAAGACATCTGGGGCAGCGGCCAGGGCATCGGGCTGGTGAAGAGCGTGCGCCCGGCGGCGGAGTTCGT
>DATAHD010000599.1:0-1571 GCA_036263395.1 Rhizomicrobium sp.
AGAGAATGCCATGAGCTTCAAGGGCAAGACGATGTTCATGACCGGCGGCTCGCGCGGCATCGGCCTCGCGATCGCGCTTCGGCTGGCGCGCGACGGCGCTAACATCGCGATCGCCGCCAAGACGGCGAGCCCGCACAAGCACCTCCCCGGCACGGTTTACTCGGCGGCCGAGGAGATCGAGAAGGCCGGCGGCAAGGCGCTGCCGCTCGTCGTCGATGTCCGAAACGACGCCCAGGTGTTCGAGGCGGTCGACAAGTGCGCGCAGACCTTCGGCGGCATCGACATCTGCCTCAACAACGCGTCGGCGATCAGCCTCACCGGCACGCTCGAAACCGACATGAAGAGATACGATCTGATGCATCAGATCACCGCCCGCGGCACCTTCCTCACCTCGAAGGCGTGCATTCCGTATCTGAAGAAGGCGGCCAATCCGCATGTCCTGAACATGTCGCCGCCGCTCGACATCTCCACCAAATATCTCGGCCGCCACGTCGCCTACACCTCGGCCAAGCTCGTCATGGCGATGTGCACCGCCGGCATGGCGGAGGAATTCCGCAAGGATGGCATCGCCTTCAACTCGCTGTGGCCGCGCACCGGCATCGCCACCGCTGCCATCGAATTCGCCGTGTCGGGGCAGGAGGGCCTGCGCCACTGCCGCACCGTCGACATCATGTCGGACGCCGCTTACGTGATGCTCAGCAAGCCGTCGCGCGAATTCACCGGCAATTTCTGCATCGACGACATCGTGCTCTATGAGGCCGGTGAGCGCGACTTCGACAAATACCGCGTCGATCCCACCTGCGATCTCGGCAGCGGCGATTACATGATCCCCGATACCATGCCGCTGCCGCCCGGCGTCAACCTGAAGGCGAGCAAATCAGCGTAACGTCAGCCTCACGAAGGGAGGAATGCGATGCGTGTCAAAGCTTACCTTGCTCTTCTTGCCGAGTTGGTTGTGTTCGGTCTCGTTCTCTTCGGCGCCGCAGGCACCGTGCGTTGGCCGCAAGGCTGGGCCTTTCTCGCCGTCTTCTTCGGCTGCTCTCTGTGGGTGACGGAGGCGATCTACCAGCGCGATCCCGCGCTTCTCGCCGAACGCATGCGCGCGCCGGTGCAGAAGGATCAACCGCTGTGGGACCGCATCTTCATGCCCATCGTCGGCCTCGTTTTCTTCGCGTGGCTCGCGGCGATGGGCTTTGACGCCGGCCGTCTGCATCTCTCGCACATGCCGCTGTGGCTGGAAGCCATCGGCGCCCTCGGCGTCATCCTCGGCTTCTGGATCGTTGCGCGCGTGTTCTTCGAGAACACCTTCCTCGCGCCGGTGGTGAAGATCCAGGAGGCGCGCGGCCACAAGGTCATCTCCACCGGTCCCTACGCCGTCGTGCGCCATCCGATGTATGCCGGCGCCGCCCTGCTCATCGTGTGTAGCGCATTGCTGCTCGGCTCCTGGATCGGCGTCGCCGCCTCGCTTGCTCTGCTCATCGCCATCGCTATCCGCGCCGTGTTCGAGGAGCGTCTGCTGCGCACCTCGCTCGACGGCTACAACGACTACGCCGCACGGGTGCGCTATCGCC
>DATAHD010000600.1:0-5465 GCA_036263395.1 Rhizomicrobium sp.
GGAGGCCGGTCTCGCGGCCGGGCGGCACGCGGCCGGATACTTCTCGTACGAGCTCGGCTATCTGTTGGAGCCACGGCTGCGCCCTCTCCTTCCAGCGGGCCGGCGCGTGCCCTTGCTGTGGTTCGGATTGTTCGACGCGCCTGCTGTTTACGATCGCGAGGCGGCGGCCGCACAGCTTGCCACCACCGGCCGCGCCTATGCCGGGCCGCTGCAACATGAATGGGATGCGCCGGCCTACGGGGAGCGCTTTGCGCGCGTGCATCGCTTCATCGGCGACGGCGACATCTATCAGGCCAATCTGAGCTTGCGCTCGCGCTTCGCCTTCGCCGGCGATCCGATGGCGCTCTATCGCGCCCTGCGCGGACAGGCGAACGCCGCGCACGGCGCGTACATCGACGATGGTACACACACGATCCTCAGCCTGTCGCCCGAGCTGTTTTTCGAACGCGATGGCGCAGGCCACATCACGGCGCGGCCAATGAAGGGCACCGCGCCGCGCGGCGCCGATCCGGCGAGCGATGCCGCCGCCCGCGAGGCGCTGCGGCGGAGCGAGAAAGACCGCGCCGAGAACCTGATGATCGTCGACCTGCTGCGCAACGATCTGGGCCGCATCGCGCGGGTTGGCAGTGTCGAGGTCGGCGATCTCTTCACCGTCGAGACCTATCCAACTCTGCACACGATGGTGTCCACTGTGCGGGCAACACTGAAGCCGGACACCGGCGTGCGCGCGCTGCTGCATGCAATCTTCCCCTGCGGTTCGGTGACCGGCGCGCCGAAGATCCGCGCGATGGAGATCATCCGCGAACTCGAGACGAGCCCGCGCGGCATTTATTGCGGCGCCGTCGGCTATTTCGCGCCAGATGGCCATGCGCTGTTCAACGTCGCGATCCGCACGCTGACCATCCAGGACGGCGAAGGCGAACTCGGCATCGGTGGCGCGGTGGTGCAGGACTCAAACGCCGGCGGCGAATATGCCGAGTGTTTGCTGAAGGCCCGCTACTACGACGTGGCGCGCAAGCCACTGGCGCTGATCGAGACCTTGCGCTGGTCGCCGGATAATGAGTTTGCAAGGTTGGAGCGGCATCTCGCGCGGATGCATGCATCGGCAGATGTGTTTGGGCTCTGCTTCGATCACGCGAAGGCGGTAACTGCACTCAGTGACGCCGTCGCGGGGAAGAGCGATGTCCAGCGGGTGAGGCTGACGCTCGATGAAGCCGGCGTGTTCGTGTGCACCGCGGCGTCGCTCGGCGCGGCGCAGTCACTGTGGACCTACGCGATCTCACCACAGCAGACCCAGAGCGGCGACATGTTGCTCCAGCACAAGACGACGTGGCGCGAGTTGTACGATGGCGAAGCGGCGCGTGTTGCGAAAGATGACGGCGCGGATGAGGTGCTGTTCTTCAACGTCCGCGGCGAAGTCACCGAAGGCAGTCGCAGCAATGTGTTCGTTCGCAAGAACGGCCAGCTTGTGACACCGCCGCTGTCGTGCGGCGTACTCGACGGTGTTTTGCGCCGCGAGATGCTGGAGAGCGGACAATGTGTCGAAGGTGCTGTGATGCCGGAAGATTTGGCCGGTGAGGTCTGGTTCGGCAATTCGCTACGCGGATTGATCAGGGCTCAGCCGGTGACGCGCGCCGCTCAAACGGGATAAGCGCGCCAATGCTCTACTGCGGCGCTGCCAGATAGCAAATCTCCGCCAGCGTTTGCGGCATCAGCCAGCCGCTCGCCTCTAACAGCGTGTTCGACGCTACATCGGCCGCCATCACCGCTGGCAGCGTGCTGCGGGCGATGGTGGTGCGGAGTTCTTGCGCCAGCTTGTCGTTGCTGACGCCTTTGCCGGTGCGCATGGTTGCGGCGAGGTCTTTGCCGACGATCTCTGCCGCAGCCGGATAACCGGTGAGGTTGATGAGATCGGCATACGGCCCGGTCGCGCGGCGATGTTTCGGGCCGACGAGATCGGCCGTGATGCCGGCAATGGCGGCGACGCCGATAGCGCCAAGGCCAAGCAGCACAGGGCGGCGGGTGAGATAGTCGCGGCGGGTGTCGCTCATCCGAACAGGCCTTTCAGGAAGTCCGCCAAACGCAAGGTGAGCGCGACGAGGTTCATCGTCGGGTTCGACGAACCATAAGTCGGGAACACCGAGCTGCCGGCGACGAACAGGTTGGCGACGCCATTCACTTTCGAATTCGGATCGACCACGCCGAACTGCGGATCGACGCTCATGCGCGTGGTGCCGAGATGGTGGTTGCCCCAGTCCATGCTGGCCAGCCATTCGGCGCGCGTCGAGCGGTTGAGCCGCACCAAGCCGGTCTTCGACTCCAGCAATTGCCGCCCCAGTTCGCGCATCGTCAGGCGATAGCGTTCAAAGTCGGCGTTGGAGATGCGCATGTCGAGCTTCACGCGCGGCATGCCCAGCGCATCGCGGTCACCGGTCAGCATCACGCGGCGATCGGGATCGGGCGCCAGCTCGATGCCACAGCCCATCGACCAGCCCTTCGCATGCGCCGAGTTCACACCCAGCGCTGAAGCCGTCACATCGACGGCAGCACGGCCGAGCGTATCGAAATCGATGTGGTTCTCGACCGTCGTCAGCGAACCCAGCAGCTTGTGATCCGCCTTGAACTGCTCCGTCGGCGAGAACGTAGCGCGCGCGTGCACGCCCTGCATGTCGATGGTCGTTTTCCAGTACGCCGGAATCTTGCCGTTGAAGAGCACGAGGGTGGCCGTGTCGCGCGGAATCGCGTGATCGGCGAAGAAACGGCCGACCATGTCGCCGCCGTTGCCGATACCGGTCTTCATCACATCGTTGGAGGCAAGCAATATGCGCGCATTCTCGATCGCACCGCAGGCCAGCACCGCATGCTGCGGCTTTACCGTGAACTTGTTGCCGCCCAGCGTCGCGACATCTAGATGATCAAGCGCAGCACCGTTCGCGGCGAGGCGGAGGCCGGTGACGTTGGCGTGCAGCATCACCTGCAAATTCTGCTGCTGCTTCAGCTGATCGGCATAGCGTTTGCCGAACGGCGTCGGCAGATCGCCACCCTTGGTCTTGCTGAACTGGAACCAGCTTTCATAAACGCCGCCCGGGCCGAGCGTGACCTTGGGACCGAAGCGATCCTCATGGTGCAGGCCATCGAACAGCGGCAGCCCCGCCTCGATCATCTGCTGTGCGTGCGGGAAGTAGCGCGCGAGTTCGCCGTACGGGATCGGCCAGCCGGAGAACGGCAGCCATTCGCGCTTTTCGAAATCGCTGGGATCGAGCGGACGCGTCCAGCCGCCCCAATGGTTCGACGCACCGCCCAGCATGCGCAGGCGCGAGCCGTCGAGCTCGAGATAGTTCACGTTGCCGGTCTTGGTCCCGGCGTAGAGCTTCTGCGTGTCGTCCTCGAACTCGAGGCCGCCCGACTCCAGCAGCAACACTTTGATCGGCAGGTTCGCGAGCGCGAGCGCCAGCGTGATACCCGCCGGGCCGCCCCCAATGATGACAAGATCGGGCGTCAGCGTGGTTCCGGCAGGAACGCTGCGCGCATCGGTAAATGCAGACAGAACCGGGACTCCAACAGGGGACGCGTACCACTAGCGAAGCCGCCCCGGACTGGCAACCAAGCTGCGGTTGACGCAGGCGGGGTGCGGGCGTCACATCGCCGTGTGCGGGACGTTAACATGTCGAACCTCAACCACATCCATCTTCACGTAACCTCGGTGAAACGTGCGGCGGCGTTCTACGAACGCTATTTCGGGATGCGCGAACTGGTGTGGCATGGCGACATGGTGTTCATGCGCGACGTCGCCGGCATGGACCTGGCGCTCGCGCCCTGCGACGCGCTCGAGCCGTTTCCCGCATGGTTTCACATCGGTTTCCGGCTGGAGAGCAAGAATGCGGTGGAAGCGCTCTTCGATCGGGTGAAGGCAGACGGCATTCCAATCCGGGAGCCATTCACTAGCGAAGGGGATTTGTCATTCTTTCGCTGCAATGATCCCGATGGATATCAAATCGAGGTCTACTACGAGCCCGATCCTGCCTGATCGCACTCTGCGCTTCGTCATCTCTGCACTCGTCTTCGTGGCGTTGGCTCTGCCGGCGCAGGCGATGGACCGGCTGCCGCGCGACGTGTTCGACGTGATTGCACCGCCGGACCGCGTGCATGGCGGGCGTGGCGACATGGAAATATATCAACCCGCCTGCCGCATCGGGCCGACACAGCAGGCGCGGCGGCGCATCGTCGATGTCGCGGCACAGGAGTGGGGCTATTTCGGCTTTCAGACCATCGACGCGGCGACGGTCGAAACACGCGCGTTGCCGGATGGGCTTGTGCCCGATGCAGCGAACCCGGTGCTGAGCGCGCCGCGCATCATGCGGCGCGCCGACCGGCTGGGCACGTTCGAGGACGATCCGTCGCTCGACACCACCATCGGCGGTTACTGGTCGGCAACGCCCGACGGCGGTGCGGACATCATCGCAAAGCAGAATGCGGCGTGGCGCGGCCCCGGTGGCGATGCCGTGAACTGGGTCGAGCCGTGGTCGGCGGCGTTCGTCTCGTGGGTGATGTGCGAAGCCGGGCTTGGCGAGCTGAAACAGTTTCAGCGCTCCATCGCGCATCGCACCTATATCGATCAGGCGATCCACGCGCGCGACGGCGAGGCGCCGGACGCGGCGTATGAAGCGCACGATGTCGGCGAGTTGCCGATCGAACCGGGCGACCTGCTCTGCAACTCCCGCGGCGGCGTCGATTATCGCAGCGTGGCCGACCGGCGAAAGGACCTCGGCGGCTATGTCCCGGCGCACTGCGATATCGTGGTGAAGAGCGAACCGACGCGCGTGCTCGTCATCGGCGGCAATGTGCTGCAATCGGTGAGCCTGACGATCCTGCCGCTCAGCGGCGAGGGCAGCGCCTATCCGCGCCCGATCGACGACAGCACGATCAGCGGCGCGCGCACGGTGTTCGCGCACCTCAAATTGCGCGCCGATGCGATCGAAACGAACGCCCTCGACCACACACCTACAATCAGGGCGCTGGCAGCGCATTAGCATCGGCATATCGGAAAGCGCGCGCTGCCCGTAAGCAAATGCTAGATGAAGGACTGAGCCGTGAACGCCGCGAATTGGTTCGGATCGACCAGCTTGAACACGATATCGCCGCCCTCTTGATAGCCGGCAACGCCGTTCTGATCGATCACCATGAAAAGTTCGCTCTGCGCACCATTGACGGTCAAAAGCATCGCGTGATGCGCGCCCAAATGAGCCGCGTCGGCGCCGTTCTCGAAGCTGGTGTTGTAGTCGGTTACGAAGGCCGTCGATGCCGATGCGTCGATCGCAGTTACAGCGTTGACGACGTCTATGTGGTCGCGTTCGAAGTGGAGACGGCTCACGGTGTCAAAAGCATTGCCGGTCGAATCGCTGGCCGGGCCATAGACAACGACATTGTTATCCGTTCCAACATCGATGAAGTCCGCGCCAGCACCT
>DATAHD010000601.1:0-2807 GCA_036263395.1 Rhizomicrobium sp.
CTCACCTACCGCTTCAAGCGCGCGCATCTTTCGCACTGGAAAGAGATCGCCGCGAATGCCGAAGGCCTGATCCACGGCTTCGCCGTCAAAGGCGCCAAGACTTAACGCGGCTCAACCCGCGTGTTGCCGTAAAGCTCCTCGAAGCTTCTGAGCTTCGGAAAAATCCCCTCGACGACCGTGGCAACCGCCGGCGTCAGCACGATCACCGCCAACCCGCACGCCAGCGGCACCCGCCACAGCCCCAACGGGATCAGCACGACAGCGGCAACAAGCACGATGGCCACCAGCGATGGCACACACTCCATCACCGCGTAAGCCAGCGCGACCTCGATTCCGGCGCCGGTCTCACGATGCGCCGCCGCACGCGCCGCGATGAGATAACTTCCTGCGGCTGACAACGTAGCGGCCGCCATCAGCACATCGCCGGGCGCAACACCCGGCAACGTCACCGTGCGCGACAGCACGACAAGCGCGGCCGGACGAGCGAGCGCAACGCCCCACAACGCGCCCAGCGCTGCGGGAACAGTGCACGTCAGCACAGCCCGCCAATCGCGAACCAACACCGCCGCGCCAACACCCGCGAGCACGAGCACAAACCCATACCCGGCCATGCCATCCGGAGCCTGCGCAGCCCTGCCCGCGCCGAAGATCGTCAGCGCCGTGAAGACAACCGCGATACCGACAGATGCAAGCGCCCAGCGCCAGACGGTGAGAACGCGCAGCTCGTCGATCATCCGCGCCCGAAACTCACCAACCCGGTTCACCCGGATGCAGGTGCCTTCGCCGAACGGCACCGCGCCAAGCGCCAGCGGCAGGAGGATCAGCGCAGCAACACCCGCGGGTATCGCCGTCGCCATCGCCGCCAGCAACGACACATCGGTCGTCGCAACCTCCCGATGAACATGCGTAACACCGGCTGGCAGCCACAGCACGACACGCCACAGCGCGACCAATGCCAGG
The DNA here is from genome assembly GCA_036263395.1 of Rhizomicrobium sp. Classification (GTDB taxonomy): domain Bacteria; phylum Pseudomonadota; class Alphaproteobacteria; order Micropepsales; family Micropepsaceae; genus Rhizomicrobium. Next base: position 961 of record DATAHD010000601.1, read on the forward strand.
ATCGCAACGCCCGGCCTCACCGCTTCATCAAGCGCCTGTCCCGCCGCACGCTCCGCCGTCGCACCACCGGCAAGGCCGCGCGCAAATCGCTGCGCCACAAACAGCGCAACACCGGCCACCGCCAGCAACACCGTCGCCATCGCATGCGGCACCAGCACACCGCACAGGCTCGGCCACACCTCGGCAACGGGCGTCAGTATCCCGAAAGCAAACACCGTCGAAACGGCAACCGCCCCAACTGCGAGACCCGCCAGCACCAGCGACTGCGTCAGCCACAGCGCCGCCAATCCTGTCACAAGCGCAATCGCCGCCGCTTCACTCCCGGATGCCGCAAGCGCACCGCGATAGGGAAACAACGCAATTCCAAGGCCGGCACAGACAAAAAGCGCCAGCCCCAGCAGGGGCCAGCGCAGGCCGTTCAGACGTTCCAGAATTGCGCTCGCGCGCAACCGTCAGCCCGCGCGCGACGCAGGGGCCTCGGGCAGGTCGATGTCGAGGATCGCCATGTTGAAGGCGTAGGACGTCTCGCCGTCCTCTTCATCCTTGAAGAGCACGCCGATGAACTCACCGTTGATATGCACTTCCACGGAGTCCTGCTGCTTCGGACGCTCGACGATCGTGATGGTGTCGAGGCGGAACAGATTGCGCAGGTACTTCTCGAGGCGCCAGATTTCGGTGCGGGTCAAAAGCAATCTCCCGTTGTGCTGGCTGTCCCTCGCATGGCGGGCATGATGGGGTCAAGACTTGACCCGTGGCGCGGCCTTCCGTGCTAGATGAACCCCATGAAGTCGCCCGAACCGCAAGGCTATTACGCCGCCACATCGGCCACGCCGCCCGCGCGCCCCACCCTTTCGGGCGCGGTATCCGCGGACGTCTGCATCGTCGGCGGCGGCTTCACCGGCCTCTCCGCCGCGCTGCATCTGGCGGAGACCGGCGCGCGGGTCGTGCTTGTCGAAGCCGACAGCATCGGTTTCGCCGCCTCGGGCCGCAACGGCGGCCAGATCCACACCGGCCAGCGCATCGATCAGGCCGATCTCGAGAAGTGGCTCGGCGAAGTCCACGCCCGCGATTTGTGGAACCTTTCCGAGGAAGCCAAACAGACGGTCCGCGATCTCGCCGCCAAGCACGCGATCGACTGCGATCTCAAACCCGGCCTCATCATCGCCGCCCACGATGCCGCCGCGCTCAAGGCGCTGGAAGCCGACACCGAACACCTCATCCGCCACTACGCCGTCAGCGACATGAGCATGATGGACACGACCGTGACGGCGGCCCAAACGGGCTCGAAGCTCTACAAGGGCGGCCGCATGGATAAGGGCGGCGGCCACCTCCATCCGCTGAACTTCGCCCGCGGCCTCGCCGCCGCCGCCGAACGCGCCGGCGCCGTTCTCTACGAACACAGCCGCGCCCGCTTCGTCGAAACCCGCGCCAGCGACAGCGTCGTGCTCTGCGAGAACGGCAGCGTCACCGCTGATCACGTCATCCTCGCCTGCGATGCCTTCACCGGACAGATCGCACCGCAGCTCGCGAAGTACATCGCGCATGTCGAGAGCTTCATCATCGCGACGAAGCCGCTCAATCAAGAACTCTACGACTGGGTGCTGCCCACCGACTGCGCCGTCGCCGACACGCGCCACGTCCTCGACTACTACCGCAAGAGCGCCGACCGCCGGATGCTGTTCGCCGGCCGCGAGGCCTACTGGAATCCGCCGGAGAATATCTCCGGCCTCGTTGCGCCGCGCATGCTCACCGTCTTCCCGCAACTCGTCGGCGTGCCGATCGAATACGCTTGGCGCGGCACCGTCGGCATCACCCGCACCCGCATGCCCCACTTCGGCAAACTCTCC
>DATAHD010000602.1:0-14021 GCA_036263395.1 Rhizomicrobium sp.
CGTAAGGGAACCCCAGACCAACTAAAGGCGACGCCATCCGGCCCGCTCCTCCATTGGTCCACCTTCCCGGCGGCCTCTGGCCGCCGTTCTTTTTTGGGGCGAAACGACGTCGGTTAAACCCGTTTCTTCAATTCGGCCGCCAGCTGGTCCGGCCCGATGCTCTCGTCGAAATTGGCGATGTAGCGGCCGTCCGGCCCCATCAGATAGATCGTGCTCGAATGATTGACGGCATAGCCGCCGTCTTTCAGCGGCGCCTTGGCGAAGTACACGCGGTATTCCTTCGCCACGATCTCGGTCTCGGTCAGGTTGCCGGTCAGCCCCACCCAGCCCGGACCGAAACCGGCGAGATAGTCCTTCAGCACCTTCGACGTATCGCGCTCCGGATCGACGGTGATGAACACCGGCACGATCGCATTGGTCTTGTCCTTGGGCAGCTTGCGCAGCGCGTCGTCCATCACGCCCAGCGACAGTGGGCAGACATCGGGACAGAACGTGTAGCCGAAATAGATCAGCAGATACTTGCCGCGGAAGTCCTTGTCGGTGCGCAAGGTGCCGGTCTGGTCTTCCAGCGCGAACGGCCCGCCGATCAGCGCCTCGCCGGTGGTGATCTGGCCGCTCGAAAGTTCATTGCCGCGCTGCCACAGCACGCCGCCGATAAGTACGGCGACAAGCACCAGATAGGGGACGAGCGCGATCGGGGTGCGGATCATCCGCGCACCTGATACCGTCGTGGCCCGCCTAGGCAAGCGGGCACGTTGCCCCGCCGGAATATGTGATGAGCGACACCACCGTTCTCCCCATCGAAGAAATCGAAGATCGCGGCCGCCCCAGCCTGTGGGACACCCTGCGCGCCCCCATCGCGCGCGGCCGCGTCCGCTTGCGCACCTTGTCGAATCTGCGCTGGCTTGCAGTGGCGGGGCAGTCAGCGGCGCTCTTCATCGTCTATTTCGGCTTCGGCTATCGCCTGCCGATCCTTCTCTGCGCCGCCTTCATCGCCGCGAGCGCGGCGCTCAACATCTTCCTCTCCATTCGCTACGCGCCGGCGCACCGGTTGCAGAACACCGAAGCCACGATCTATCTCGCGTTCGACGTGGTGCAGCTTGCGGCGCTGCTCTATCTCACCGGCGGTGTCGTTAATCCGTTTGCGCTGATGTTTCTGGCGCCGGTCGTCATCGCCGCCGCGACGCTCAACCTCGGCAACACGTTGCTTCTCGCAACGCTCGCCTTCGTCTCCATCTCCGGCATCGCCGTGCTGCATCGTCCGCTGCCGTGGGCTGAGGGAGAGACGTTCATGCTTCCCGATCTCTACATCGGCGGCATCTGGGCTTCGCTCGTCATCGGCATCGGCTTCACCTCGACCTATGCGTGGCGCATTGCATCGGAAGCGGCGCGCATGTCGGCGGGTCTCGCGGCAACACAGCTCGCGCTCGCCCGCGAACACCGCCTCGCCTCCATCGGTGCGCTCGCCACCGCGGCGGCGCACGAACTCGGCACCCCGCTCGGCACCATTGCAGTTGTCAGCCGCGAGCTCGAGCGCGCGCTCCCGGAAGGCAGTGCCGAACGTGAAGACGCCAAGCTTCTGCGCGAGCAGGCAGAGCGGTGCCGCATGATCCTCACCAAGCTCGCGCGGCCCGAGGACAAGATGTTCCGCGCCACCGAGTATCTGCCGCTCGGTGCGCTGCTGGACGACATCGCCGGTCAGTATCGCGGCGAGGATGTGCAGATTGTGATCGAGATCGCGGCCCAGAACCGGGCCGAGCCTCAGCCCAAGATCTGGCGCGCCCCCGAGCTGATGCACGGCCTCGCCAACATCATCGAGAACGCATCCGACTTCGCGAAGACCCAGGTCACCGTCCGCGCCTCGTGGAGCCCGCACCAGATCGAAATCATCGTCCAGGACGACGGCCCCGGCTTTGCGCCCGAGATCATGGAGCGGATTGGAGAGCCCTACATCACGTCTCGCCCGGGCCATTACGCTCTGGGCGAGACCGAAATCGGCCCCCGGGCCATCGATCAGCACGAGGGCATGGGCCTCGGCTTCTTTATCGCCAAGACCTTGCTGGAACAGCTTGGCGCCACAGTTCAGGCGGAAAACCGGCAAAGCGGTGGCGCCCGGATCATCGCCCGCTGGCCCCGCGGCGCCATCGACGGCGAGAATCCGCCCCGCACCGCCCCCCAGAGTTAACCCTCGGAGGGGCTACGGAAAAATCCACAGTTGCAGAATCGTCGCAGGGGGCCTATGTGACCCCCCGCCTGTCGCACCCCTCGGGGACAGGGGCCGCATTGCTGGATGCGGCCGTCCACGGAGAACCATCTGACATGAACGCCGTCGCGCCTGAAGAACGCACCCTGCTGATCGTCGAAGACGACCGCCCGCTCCGTGAGCGCCTCGCGCGCGCAATGGAAGCCCGCGGTTTCACCGTCACGATCGCGGAGAGCGTTGCGCAGGGCATCGCGAAAGCGAAAGAAGCGCCGCCCGCTTATGCGGTGGTCGATCTCAAGCTCGACGACGGCAACGGCCTCGATGTGGTGGAGACGCTGCACTCGACGCGCCCGGACAGCCGCGTCGTCGTCCTCACCGGCTTCGGCAACATCGCGACCGCCGTCGCCGCGGTGAAGTACGGCGCCGTCGATTACCTGCCCAAGCCGGCCGATGCCGATGACATTCTCAATGCGCTGATGGCGACCCCGGGCTCCAAGCCCGCCCCGCCGGAAAACCCGATGTCGGCCGACCGCGTCCGCTGGGAACACATCCAGCGCGTCTACGAACTCTGCGGCCACAACGTCAGCGAAACGGCCCGCCGCCTGAACATGCACCGCCGCACGTTGCAGCGCATCTTGGCGAAACGCTCACCGCGCTAATCTCGCGCGCGAAGCGAAACCGCGCGCTCGATCAACAGCATCAGGTCGTCGATCTCGAATGGCTTCTGCAGAAAATCGGTGTGCGCCGGCGGCTTGCCGATGTCGGCGGCAGCATCGCCCGTCATCACGACGGCCGGCACCTCGCGGCCCAATGATTTCCGCACCCGTCGAATGACCTCGAACCCGTCATAATCGGGCAGCCGGAAATCGGTGAGCAGGATGTCGGGCACAAGGCCATGCGCCAGCAGGGCGAGCGCGTCGCTCCCCTTGGCTGCGACACGCACGGCGACACCCAGAACATCGAGCAGGATCGCCAGCGATTCGCGCACATGTGCGTCGTCATCGACCAGAAGCGCCACCGTATGCGGCAGCGGCATGCGCACAGCTTGCGTTTCACGCCGCACGGTTTGCTTCGCCTCCGCCTGTGCACCGATCGGAATGGCTACGCTGAACACTGAGCCTTCGCCCAGTACCGACGTCACGCTCAGTCTGTGGCCCAGAAGATCGGCCAATCGCCGCGCAATCGACAAACCCAGCCCCAGCCCCTTCTGGCGATCGCGCGCTTCGTTGTTGAGCTGCACATAGTCGTCGAAGATAGTGTCAAGCGCATCTTGCGGGATACCGATGCCGGTATCGCGAACCGACAGGATCACCGTATCGCCCTGCGTCTCGCAGCTGACGACGACTCCGCCCTGTTCGGTGTAGCGCACCGCGTTGGCGATCAGATTGCTGACGATGCGCTCCAGCATCGCGGGATCGCTGCGCACCAGGCAATCGTGATCGCAGCGCGTCAGCGAAAGATGCTTGGCCTCGGCTGCGACTCGGTTGGCCTCGAGCGAACGGTCTACCATGTCGTGCAGGGTGAAATTCTTCACGACCGGCTTGATGGTGCCGCTGTCGATCTGGCCGAGATCCAGCAGCACCTCGAGAATGCGCGCCATCTGCGCCAGCGACTCGCCGGCGCGGGCGGCCAGCGATCGGACGTCATCGTTTCCAACCGTCTTCTGTTCCAGCGCCGTCAGATAGGCGCGTGTCGCCTGAAGCGGCTGCCGCAGATCGTGTCCTGCCGCCGCCATGAACCACGACTTCGTCTGGCTCGCGGCTTCGGCGGCCGCACGCGCCTTGTCGAGTGCGGCTGTGCGTTCGATAACGCGCTGTTCGAGCAACTGGTTGCTTTCGAGCAATCGCTGCTCGGCCTCTTTGCGCGCTGTTACGACTTCGCTGAAAAACAAGATTCCGCCGACGACGCCGTCTGTGTCGTGCCAAGGATGAATCGTCAGGCGCATCCAATCGACATGGCCGTCGGCACGCGGGAAAGTGCCTTCCTCCGGGCCAATCGTTTCACCGGCCAAGGCGCGGCGATGGATCGGCCGCCGTTCCTCGCGTATTTCCGGGAACACATCGTAGTGGCATTTGCCAATGACGTCTTTTCCCAGCAGCCCAAAGTCCGACAGGTAGCGCTGGCTTACCATCATGTAGCACATGTCGCGATCAAGCATCGCGATGGCCGCCGGTGCGTGGCGAACGAAGAGTTCGAGCTGCTCGGTGCGCAGCCGTGCTTCCGAACTTGCCGCTTCAAGCTTGCGTTCGAGGTTGGCGAGCGTTCCTTCAAGTTCAGGTGAAGCGTGCGGAATCTCGCTGACGTCGCGTACCGCGCAATAAAGGCGTTGTCCCTCGCGGGTTAGGGCTCCCGCAGCACGAACATCGATGGGAAATTGATGACCGTCACGATGCAAGGCGCGAAGGGTTGGCCGTGGTCCCAAGACGGCGGTTGTCGGCTTCTTCAGGAATTCGGCAAAGCCTTTGTGGTGAGCCGAACGCAACTCCGCGGGGATGAGCGCGTCCAGCGCCATTCCCACCAGAACGGCTCTCGGATATCCGAAAATGCGCACTGCATGGGCGTTGGCAAAGAGAATCTTACCGGTGGTGTCCGTCGCCAGCGTTGCAAGCGTGGCCAACTCGAGGTTGGCGAACAAACTCTTGTCAGTCAGGAGTTTTGAACCGCCACCGCCGCTCATGACCCGCCGGTACTCTCTACTCCGGCACTCAGGGCGATGCGCACGAGGTCGGAGAGATTGCGCGCTTCGAGCTTGGCCATAATGTTGGCGCGATGAATCTCGACGGTGCGCGGCGAGATTTTGAGGTGGTACGCCACGATCTTGTTTGGATGTCCGTCCACCAACTCTGCCAGTACCTCGCGTTCGCGCGGTGTCAAACCGGCGACCATCTTCTCTGCCCCATCGCGCTTCTGGTTGCGCTCCCGTTGGGCGGCGCCCACATCGAGCGCACGGCGCACGGCAGCAATCAGCTCCGTATCGCTGAACGGCTTTTCGATGAAATCCAGCGCCCCGGCCTTCATCGCCTTCACTGCTAGTTGCGTATCGCCATGGCCGGTCACGAAAATCAGGGGCAGGTTCACCCCGCCTGCTTTCAGGCGCGCCTGCAGGTCCATGCCGTCCATCCCGGGCATGCGGATGTCCAGAACAGCGCAGCCATCGGCTTCGGACGCGACGCCTAGAAATTGCAGCGCCGATGCATAGCCGCGGCGGCGCAGCCCTTCCGCGTCCAGCAACGCACAAATCGAGTCGCGAACATCAGCATCGTCATCGACGACATGCACAATCTTGTTTTCAGTCATTCCCCCAGGGCCTCTAAACGATACGGGCTCCCTCCAGCCCGTGGTGAGTGTCTCAACAGCCTGTAGGAATCAAAATGCCACTGCATTGATGCAAAACAAGAAGGTCACGCCACGGTTGTGCAGTGCACAACGGGATTTAAGGCGGAATTCCGGCTTTCCGCTCGCTTGGTAATTCACTGTCGACAAACCGACGTCATTAAATGATCCCAATGTTGGGCGCACGGTACAACGCTACCGGGCTAACGCTTTCACGGCGCCTTCGCCGCTGTCTTTCGTGCCGGTTTCCTTACAGGTCTCTTCCGGACTGGCGCGGCCTTCTCCGCCGCTGCTGCGTCTACCTGCTTCACCAGTGTCTTCGGCGCGATCTTGCGCCACCGGCGTTCGAGCATCTTCTTCAACATCGTGGCGTCGATCTTCTCCGCGCGCACCAGCACGCTCGGATAATCGCGATAGTGCTCGGTGATGAAATACGTCTTCGGATCGATCTCGAGCAGATGGTCGCGCTCATCCATGCCGTCGACGATCCACACGATCGAGTCTTCTTCCTTGCGCCAGCGCGTGAAAAACTTCTTGGCGATGAAGATCGCCGGATTGCCGTAGCTCGACTTCTCGTGCGCTTCGGGAAACGACAACGCGATCTTCGTGAACTGCGCCTTCGTCAAAGCCATTTCAATTCCTCATTCCTACCGCTGGTGCTGCGGAGATAATTTAACGCAGAGGCCGCAGAGGACAGGCGCAGGGTACGCAGAGGAAAAACCCGGCGCGCAAAGCGCGCCAACAAAATCCCGACAGGTCACACCGACCTCACAACAAACGCAGTCTCCCCCGCGTCCTCCGCGCCTGTCCTCCGCGACCCCCGCGTTAAACCTTCACCCCGCCAGCCCTCACTCCACTGTCAGTTTCGCTAGGTCCTCATTGCGCTCCAGCATCAACGCCAACCGCTCCGCCGCCACCTTCGCAAACTGTAAAGTCACGGCCTTCCGCCGGCTTGGATGAATTTTCCACACCGGCGATGGCCGCACGATCGCCCCGCCATAGCGGTCCGCCACGATCAGCCCGGTATCTGCCGGCACATGCTCGTCGGGAAAATCGGGCGGGATCGCGAAATAGAACCGGTCGCAGAACTCCAGATACTCCGGCCACTTCGTATCGCCGCGCAGATCGGCGAGCGCCACCTTGATCTCCACGCCCACGACACAGCCATCCGGCCCGAGCGCGGCCACATCCAGCCGCCGCCCGTTCGCAAGCGTGAACTCCAGGATCGGCGAGAATCCCTCCTGCATCAGAAGGCGGTTCACGCCGCGCGCCACCTGCGCCGCGTTGTGCGATGAGATCATCGCGCCGCTTACGAACCCGGGATCGGCATCACCGGCATGATCTCCACCGAGTCGCCCGGGAAGATCGCAAAGTGCGGATGGTTTTCGAACAGCTTCGCCGCCGCCTCATGCGACGCTGCCTCGACCACCACATAACCCGCAACGTGGTTCGAGCCATCGCTGATCCCCGCCTTCGACGCCTTCTTGGTCTTGCCCAGCGGCCCGCCGGTATCGGTCACGATCGACGCATGGTCTGCCATCCACTTGGTCCACGCCGCCATGCCGCGCTGGATGTCATCCGGACTCGGCTGCACCGGCGGCTGCCCGTTGCCCATGTAAAGCGCGAGAAATTTGGCCATATCGCTCTCCTGATCGTTGGTTGGGTCGCATTGGAACATTCAGGGAACGATAATTCAACCGCCAAAGTGTCGGAACATGGCAGCATCCTTCGTCGTCCCGGCACATAACCCTGATTTAAGGAGCCCATCCATGACCAGCATCGCCACCTGCCTGTGGTACGACACCGGCGCTGAGGAGGCCGTGAACCTCTACAAGTCGCTCTTCAAGGACGTGACGATCCACGCCGTCTCATATCACGGCAAAGGCGGCCATCTGCCCGAAGGCACCGTGCTCACCATCGACTTCACGATGCTCGGCCAGCGCTTCACCGCCCTCAACGGCGGCCCGATGTATAAATTCAGCGAAGCAACCTCGATCCAGGCGATCGTCGATACGCAGGAAGACGTCGACCGCTACTGGGAAGGCCTCACCGGCAATGGCGGTCAGGAAGGTCCTTGCGGCTGGTGCAAGGACAAGTTCGGCCTCTCCTGGCAGGTGGTCCCGAAACAACTGATCGCCCTCCTCACCCACACGGATAGCGACAAGCGTATGCGCGCCAGCCAGTCGATGATGAGCATGAAGAAGCTCGACATCGCCGCGCTGGAGCGGGCCGCCGCTGGTTGACCGTAGCGCCGCGATCAAATTCTCGCGCGGCACTGGACGTGATGGCATGGCACGCCTCCAATCGCGCCATGCTCCTCCGCTTCGCGCTTGCCGCGCTTCTCTTCGCCAGTCCCGCCGCCGCGTCCGGTCACAGTGACACGCTCGCGCAGTATCAGGCCGCGATGCAGGCGGGCGATGCCGCGCTCAAGGCCAATCAAATTGCGGAGGCGAAAAAGAACTTCGAAACCGCGCGTACCCTCGCGCCGCAAATCCCGCAGCCTTATCTGAAGCTCGCACACATCGCCGCCGATGCCGGCGATAAGACCGAAGCCATCGCCCGCCTCGGCGATTACGCCGGCATGAACAAGCTGCTCGATCTCGATGCGGAGTTCGCCTCCCTCAAAACTGCGCCGGGTTACGCCGCACTCGCCGCCCGCTTCAAGCAGAACGCGTTGCCGCTCTGCCGCTGCAAACCGGTATGGCACGGCAAGCCCGACGACTTCTTCATCGCCGAGGGGCTCGCGAAGGACGGTGACCGCCTGTTCGTCGCCAGCGTGAAGTCGCGCCGCATCGTCGTCATCGCAAACAACACGCAGACCGATTTCGCCACACTCCCCGGCACACTCGCGCCGTTCGGCATTCTCGCCGACCGCACGCACAGCCGTCTGCTCGTCTCCGCCGCCGAGTTGCGCGGCGGCGGCGCCGCGCCCGAACACAACGCGCTCCTGACCTACGACCTCAAAACCGGCGCGCTGCTGGAAACAATCGAAGGCCCGAAAGGCGCACAGATCGGCGACCTTGCCCTCGCGCTCGATGGCACGATCTATCTCTCGGACAGCAACGGCGCCCTCCTGCGCCGCGCGCCGGGTGCGCAAACGCTCGAAGAGATCAGCCACGATCTCATCTCGCCGCAGGGAATGGTGGTGAGTGCCGATGGCAAGACACTCCTCGTCGCCGATTACAGCGCTGGCCTCATCCTGTTCGATCCCGCTTCACGCAAGCTCACGCCGGTCGTTGTCCCGCAGGGTCTCACCACCATCACAATGGACGGCCTCGCGCAGCTTTCCGACGGCACCTTCGTCGCCACCCAAAACAACATCGCCCCCGTCCGCATCATCCACTTCGCACTGAGCAAAGACTGGTCGCATCTCGCATGGCTGAAGCTGCTCGCCGTGAACGCCCCGAACGCGAGCGACCTATCGCTAATCACTAACGACGGCCAGAAGGCCTACGCCGTCGGCATCGCCCAATGGTCATCATTGGCAGAAAACGCAGTAGACATGACCCCACCCCTGCACCCATGGGAGATCATCGAGCTGATGCCGTAACTCTCTCCCCATCACAGATTGTCATCCCGGAAGAGCGGAGCGCAGCGCAGCGATGTCCGGGATCCATTCCGCCACATGCTCCGACCGCCCGACGCGTCGGCACAATGGATCCGGGACCTCCGTTCCGCTTCGCTCCACGGCATCCGAGATGACACCGTATTGGCTGGAAGAGCGCTAAGGCTTCACGCTCTGCAGCGTCGCATAGCATCCGCTGACAAACACCGGATTGAGCGCAGGTGGCGGGCACACATTGATCGTGCCGTCGTTCATCGCAAACCAGTAGATGCGGTCCGTACCCTTCGGCACCTCGGTCCGCGCGTTGCCCATACAATCCGGCTTGCCGTTCGTATCGATGACATTGGCGATGATCCAGTCGCCCACGTCATCATGCGTCAGGGTGTAGGTCTCGCGCACAACCTCTTGCCCACTCTCGATCGTCATCACGCCATCGGCGCCGAACGACCAGCGCTCCGTGCACACCGGCACGCCGTTCTTCCTGTCGTTGGTGCGGAACTCGTAAGCACCGCTCAATTCGGTCCGTGCCTGCGCTGTTCCGCCCAACACCGCCAACAAAGCTATGGCGTACGCGAGCACGCGAAACACCATCACAGCAACCGCTCGTAAAACCCGCCATACGTCTTCGCCTTGTCGACGAGGTGGATCTCCAGAATCCAGTGCCGGTCCACGCCCTTCGCGTCGGGATCGCGCATCCGCGAAGGATTGCCCTTCGCGATCAGCCGGCCGTCATACGGCACCGGCGCATGCGGGAAGTGGCCCTCGATCGTGTGTCCCGCGATTTGCCCGCCGAACGTCCAGCCGGCTTTCTCTGCCGTAGCGCAGGCATAGGCATAAAGCTCTTCCGCTTTGATATCCGGCGTCTTGCGATAATGCGCCTGCACCACATCGAACAGCCGCGGCAGGTCGGCAACCAGCCGCGCCTTCTCGCCGTCGCCGCCCAGCGCATAGGAGCGGCCAAGGTCCGCCTCCCACTCGCCCATCACCGGCCCGAGATCGAGATAGACGATGTCGTCCTGCTCGATCATCCGGTCCGGCGGAAATTCGGAGAAGACGCACACCGTGTTCGCCCCGGCGCGCACGATGCGCTTGTGCCAGTGCTGCTTCACGCCGAACTCGCTCTCGGCGAACGCACAGATCTCGTCGTTGAGCTGCTGCTCGGTCTTGCCCGGCTGGATCAGCCCCGCCGCTTCGATCGCGTCAAACAGGGCGATGCCCCGTGCTTCCGCGGCTTCCAGTTCTCGTCTGCGTTCGTCGCTCATGCGCGCATCTAACCAAGCCGCGCGCACCCTGTCATCCCGCTGCCGCGCATTGCCGCTGCGCGCTACAGTTCGACCGCCGCCACCACCATCGACAGAACCAGCGCCGCAATCCCGGCCAGAAACGCCCAATCCGAAAACGTCGTCTGCCACGGCCGCGTATTGCCGTTGCGGATGGCGAGGTAGGACAGAACGATGCTGCTCAGCAGGAAGCTCGCCGCCACCCACGCCAGCTCATCGGAATGCGTGTTGGTGTTCTGATGCGCCAGCTTCAAGCCGCCGATGATGACGAAGCAGATGCCCAGCAGGTTCGTTGCGGCGTTCAGGATGTGCGGGTGTCGATCCATGGCGGCATCCTAGCGCCCAATCACCAGCCGCAGCGACCCCTCCAGATAGGGCTGCGTGCGCAGGTGGCCATAGCGTTCGTGCCAGACGCCGCTGTCCAGATCGCGCTGCAGTTCGCGCTCGAACCGCGCCACCGCCTCCGGCGCCACAAAACTCCACGCCGAGCACGCCAGCCGCGCCCCCGGATCGAGCAACATCTCCGGCCGCCCATAATACGCTTCGTTGAAACCATCGCGGCAGTTCAGCGGAATCGGCACCGTCAGCACCTCCACCGCCCCGCCCAGGGCGTCCGCGATGGCGCCGACGGTGGGATAGCGCCGCGCCTCGGTCGCAATCACCTCCGGCGCGTAGTGCGACAGCCAGAAACAATCGAGCGCCTTCGGATCGTCCGTCATCACCGCAATCGGTCCCGTGGTCACGCGCCGGATCTCGCGCAAACCGGCGCCAAGGTCGGGCCACTGGTGCACGCTGAACGTCGTCATCGCGGCATCGAATGTCTTGTCGGCAAAGGGCAGGGCTTCGGCCACCGCATCGATGGCGCGCGAAAGATGCGCCGGCCGCTGCGCCCGCATCGCCGCCGACGGCTCCACAGCCGTCACATCGCGGTCGGTCGGCTCATACGAGCCCGCACCCGCGCCGACATTCAGAACCGTCCGCGCCTCGCCCAGCGCATCGAGAATGAAGCGGGCAATAAACGGCTCCGGCTGGCGATAATGCGCATACCCTTTGCCGATGGCGCCGTAATTGGCATCGCCCGCGGACCCGTCGTCATACCGTGCCGTGCTCATGCACAAAGTGTGCGCCCGCGCTGCCTGTGACAGAACGCGACACGCCCGCGCGCAGGGACGCTATGCGCAAATGGCAACGGATCGTGTGGTTGACCGCAGGCGAGCGCCGCGCTCATGTCCGCCGATGCGCATCCGCCCTTACCGCGCCGAAGACGCGCCCATGATCGGCCGCATCTTCCGCCGCGCCATCGCCGAAATCGGCGCCAAACACTACACACCAGAACAGGCCGCAGCCTGGGCCGGCGATGACGACCCCAGCCCACGCCTCCACGCCCGCCTCTCCGACGGCCGCCTGACACTCGTCGCGGTCGATGACACAGACACCGCCATTGCGTTCGGCGATCTCGAGGCCGATGGCCACATCGATTTTCTCTACGCGTCCCCCGAAGCCGCCGGCAAAGGCATCGTCGCCATTCTCTACGACGCCCTCGAACAATCCGCCCGCGACCAGCACATCAAGCGCCTCTACACGGAGGCCAGCGAACCCGCCCGCCGTTTCTTTTTGAAGAAGGGCTTCACCGTCCTCCACCGCCGCGACTTCGACGTCAGAGGCGTCGCGATCCACAACTACGCAATGGAAAAGCTGCTGGCAAAATGAGCGCCCGGCCCGGCAGCCCTATTCGAAGATGCTGCCAATAACATCTCCCACGTCTTTGTTGCTGCATTTGAACGCGCCGAGCACGCCAGTGTCGGCGCAATCGTCGTTGTCGCGCGCACTGCGGCACTCATCGACCAGGTCGGAGTTCTTAACCTTCTTGCAATTGCTGAAAATCTGCTCGGCATCCGCGTTGTGGCTCTCCTTCACGGCCAGCTTGATCGCCGCGGGATAGGTCGCCTCCACACTGCCGAACCGATCCGCTGCTTTGTTCAGCGTCGCGTGTGCGGCGGCATACTGCCCGGCATCGGCATACTCCCCGACCAGCAGCAACAGTGTCTGAAAGGCTGCCAGCGGCGAGTCGGCCGCCCGCTGCAAGGTCTTGAGGCTCGTCGCCGTATCGCCGCTGCTCTTTTGCGCCACCGCCATAACGCGCAGCGAATATGGCGCGGTCGCTGTCGGCCCCGACGCGCCTTTCGCCGCCAGCGCCTTGCCTTCGGCCAGCGCATTTTCTCTCAGCTTCGCCATCGCATCGCCGGACGTGTTCAGATTGGCGAACACCGGTTTGATCGCCTTCCCGGAACGGAACGTCTCCAGTTCTTTTGCTTTCGGCTTGCCGCCGGGGTCGTCGTCATACTCGCGCCCGATATATTCGCCCGTGGCCTTGATGCGGTCCTCGGTGCTCGGGTGATCGCGGAGGAAGTGCTTGCGCAGCTTGTCGGCCTGGTCGATCGCAATGCTTTCGGCGACATCGCTCAGGGTCTGCTTGATGGTGTCGATCTTGCCGGTCAGCACCGCCCCCTTCAGCGCGTCTTTGTAGGCGTCGGTCAAGATATCCTGCTGCTTGTCAGCGGCCTTCTCGAACAGCAGCAGCTTCTGCAGGGCGCCGGTCATCCCCATGACCGAGTAGCCGGCCTTGCGCATCAGATCGATGCCCAGCAGATCGGCTTCATCTTCCTGCTGCCGCGCCCATGCGGAGTTCAGCAGATAGCTCGACACCTCGCCGATGGCGAACTTGATCAGCAGGGTCTTGTGAACGTTGTCGTTCAGCTTCTTCTGATCGGTGACAGTCATCGCCAGTTGCTGGCTCACCTGCACCGGCCGCATGCTGCCCAGCGTCATCGCCGTCACCGCGGCGGATGCCGCGCTGGCAATGGCGCGCTGCCGTCCTTCGTTGGCTTCGCTGCGCTGAAAATGATTGAGCAGGATGTGCGACAGCTCGTGGCCGATAATCGCCGCGATCTCGTCCTCGCTCGCGCATTGCTCGAACCAGCCGCGTGCGATGTAGATGTCGCCCGCCGCCGTCGAGTTCGCCTCCAACCCCGGATTGGACGTCACCGAAAGTGTGATCGTCGGCTTTGCGCCTGGCCAGCCGGCGATCAGCCGTTGCTCGATCGCCGTCGCATACGCGGTCAGTGCAGGCGCCGGAATGCCATCCCAGGTGGACGATCCGATCAACCGCCGGACGCCGGTGAGACTCGCCATATCGACGCTGTTCTTCTGCTTCGGATCCGGCGGTTTGCCTGCCAGCACGTCCTGCACTGCCTGGCTTTTCTCGATGAACTTGCCTTCGAACGATTTGTAGACCGGCTTGCCGAAAATCCCGTCGAAGACGCCGGCTTGCGACGTGCTGTCGCCCGCCGCGGCCAGCACCAGCGTCAGCGCGACAGCGGACCATATCCTCCCCGCGCGCATTTTATTTGCACTTCTTCGGATCGACTGCGGTGCCCGCGCCCATGCTGGCGTGTTCGACGTGATCGCGCGACTGATTCAGCGCCAGCGCTTTGCCTGACAACATCTTGCATGCATCGACCGTGATCGCGCCGAGCGGCGGATGCGCCACCTGCGTCGCATGCACGAAGTACTCGGCGCCGTTGTAGGTGAACTTCACGCAGTTGATATCTTCATCGATACTCACGCCGGTGAAGGTCTT
>DATAHD010000603.1:0-2662 GCA_036263395.1 Rhizomicrobium sp.
GACTTCGAAGTCTGGAAGAAGGCGATGGGCGAGAAGGGCTGGGGCACACCCACCTGGCCCAAGCAGTATGGCGGCGGCGGTCTTTCGCGCGAACAGGCGCGCGTGCTGCAGCAGGAGATGGCACGCATCGGCGCGTGGAGCCCGATCGGCGGCATGGGCGTGATGATGTTCGGCCCGACTTTGCTGGAGTACGGCAGCGAGGAACAGAAGAAAAAGCACGTGCCAGGCATCGTCACCGGCAAAGTGTGGTGGTGCCAGGGCTACTCGGAGCCGGGCGCCGGTTCGGACCTCGCCTCGCTGCGCACGCAATGCGTCGATATGGGCGACCACTTCCTTGTGAACGGCCAGAAGATCTGGACCTCCGGCGCGCAATACGCCGACTGGTGCTTCGCGCTGGTCCGCACCGACAATACCAAGAAGCATGAAGGCATCTCCTTCCTGCTGATCGATATGAAGTCGCCGGGCGTCGAAGTGCGCCCGATCCAGCTGATCTCCGGCAACTCACCGTTCTGTGAGACTTTCTTCACCGACGTGAAGGTGCCGAAAGAAAACCTGATGGGGCCGCTGAACGGCGGCTGGACCATCGGCAAGCGCCTCCTGCAGTTCGAGCGGGCAGGCATCGGCGGCGGCGTCAGCAGTGGCGGTCTCAACCGTGGCGGCGAAGCCCGTACGCTCGACGTCGTGGCCAAGGAATATGTCGGCACCGACGACAAGGGCCGCATCGCCGATCCCGATCTGCGCTCGCGCATCGCCAACCACATGATGGACGCGCGCATGTTCATGATGACGGTGCAGCGCGCGATGGCCGAGGCCAAGGGCAACGCCGGACCAAGCGCCACGACTTCCATCATGAAAAACGCCGGCTCTCGTATGGGCCAGGAACGTGCCGAACTCCTTATCGAAATGATGGGCGCGCAGGGTCTCGGCTGGGAAGGCGAGTCGTTCACACAGGACGAACTCGACACCACGCGCGGCTGGCTCGGCGGCAAGGCGACCACGATCTATGGCGGCAGCCAGGAGATCCAGAACAACATCATCGCAAAACGCATCCTCGGCCTGCTGGATCACCAGTAAGCCGTCAACCGAACACATCCATTCAAGGGAAGAACGAACATGGCAGTGCTGACAGAAGAACAGTCGATGATCCGCGACGGCGCGAAGGCGTGGGTGCAGGAGAAGTCCCCGGTGACCGCGTTCCGCAAAGTGCGCGACAGCGGCAACGAAGACGGCTTCGACAAGGCCGCGTGGAAAGAAATGGCGGAGATGGGCTGGGCCGGCATCATCATTCCGGAAGAATTCGGCGGCACGGGCCTCGGCTATCTGACGCTCGGCCTCGTGCTGGAAGAGACTGGCCGCACGCTGACTGCGTCGCCGCTGATCTCGACGGCGCTGACGGCGACCACCGCGCTGCTGCTCGGTGGCAGCGATGCGCAGAAGCAGAAGTACCTGCCGCAGATCGCGGAAGGCAAAATCGTCGCGACGCTCGCGGTCGATGAAGGCCCGCACCACGCGCCGGAAAAGGTCGCGATGACGGCGACGAAGTCGGGCGCCGGTTACAAGCTCAGCGGCAGCAAGAAGTTCGTGATGGACGGCGGCAGCGCCGATCTTCTGATCGTGGCGGCCCGCACCAGCGGCAAGGCCGGTGAGAAGAAGGGCATCACGCTGTTCCTCGTCGACGGCAACGCGTCGGGCCTGTCGCGTGAGAAGCTCAAGAGCGTCGACAGCCGCGGCTATGCGAACCTGACGTTGAAGGACGTCGATGCCGAAGTGCTCGGCACGGTGGACGGCGGCTTCGAGGTTCTCGACGCCACGCTCGATCGCGCCCGCGCCGGTCTCGCCGCCGAGATGCTCGGCTCCTGCGCCCAGTCGTTCGACATCACGCTGGACTATCTCAAGACCCGCGTGCAGTTCGGCCAGTTGATCGGCTCCTTCCAGGCGCTGCAGCATCGTGCCGCGAAGATGTTTACCGATCTCGAACTGACCCGCTCCTGCGTCGAAGGTGCGCTGGCGGCGATCGACAAGAATGCCAACGATGTGGCGCAGCTTGCGTCGCTCGCGAAGGCAAAGGCGTCCGATCTCGACCACCTCGTCTCCAACGAGATGGTGCAGATGCATGGCGGTATCGGCATGACGGATGCGCATGATGCTGGTCTCTATCTCAAGCGGGCCCGCGTTGCGGAAGCGACGTTCGGCAACTCCGCCTTCCATCGCGATCGCTATGCGACGCTCCTCGGCTACTGAGGCGCGCCATTAGCGACAAAGGCAGACCGTATCGGGTGCTGGCGCCGGGTGATCCGGCGCCACACTTCGTTCAGCGCTCCACTGGCAACCCGCGTTATGCGTTCCACTCGGCGGCCGGGCGCTACATCGTGCTGTGCTTCTTCGTCAGCGCGAAAGATACGGCGACGCAGACGGCGCTCAGCGTCATCCGAAACGCCCGCAAGACGGTGTTCAACGACGACCGTGCCTGCTTCTTTGGCGTGACGGCCGATCGCGCGGACGAAGCCGTGCTGCACGACGAATTGCCGGGGATGCGCTATTTCCTCGATTTCGACGCGCGCATCTCGAGCCTCTACGGCTCGTTGCCGACCGATGTGCAGCCGAACGAACGCGAGATCGCGCTGCGCCGCACGTGGCTGGTGATCGACCCGACCTTGCGGGT
>DATAHD010000604.1:0-2086 GCA_036263395.1 Rhizomicrobium sp.
GTGTGGGAGCGCGGCGTCGGGATCACCAGTGCGTGCGGCACCGGCGCGTGTGCGACCGCGGTTGCCGCGATGCGGCGTGGGCTGACGGACCGCAAGGTGGATGTCGTGCTCGACGGCGGCACGCTCACCATCGAATGGACGGCGGACGATCATATCCTGATGACGGGGCCGGCCACCCTCGCCTATCGCGGCGACGTCGATCTGGCGGCGCTGAGCGCATGAGCCTGGACGTCGTCACCTTCGGTTGCCGCCTCAATGCCTATGAGAGCGAGGCAATCCGGGCGCGTGCTACGGAAGCCGGGCTCGACAATGCCGTGGTGGTGAACACCTGCGCCGTGACGGCAGAAGCGGTGCGCCAGTCGCGCCAGACGATCCGCAAGCTGCGCCGCGAGAAGCCCGGTGCGAGGATCATCGTGACCGGTTGTGCGGCACAGACCGAGGCCGAGACCTATGCGGCGATGCCCGAGGTCGATGCGGTGATCGGCAATATCGAAAAGCTCGAGACCAAATCCTACGCCGAGTTCGGCATCGCCGAGCGCGTGCGGGTCAACGACATCATGTCAGTGAAGGAGACGGCGTCGCAGCTGGTGGATTCGTTCGACGGCCGTGCGCGCGCGTTCCTGCAGGTGCAGAACGGCTGCGATCACCGTTGTACGTTCTGCATCATTCCGTACGGCCGTGGGAATTCGCGTAGCGTCGGCGTGGGCGAAGTAGTCGCCGAAGCGCGGCGACTGGTCGAAGCGGGCTTTCCGGAGATCGTGCTGACCGGCGTGGACCTGACGAGCTATGGCCACGACCTGCCGGGCACACCGACGCTGGGCCAGCTGGTCCAGAAAATCCTGAAGCTGGTGCCGGAACTGAAGCGCCTGCGCATTTCGTCCATCGACTCCATCGAGGCGGACGATGCGCTGATGCGGGCAATTGCCGAGGAAGCGCGGTTGATGCCGCATTTCCACCTGTCGGCGCAGGCCGGCGACGACATGATCTTGAAGCGGATGAAGCGGCGGCATCTGCGGGCCGATACCATCGCGTTCTGCGAAACCGTGCGGCGGCTTCGGCCCGATGTCGCGTTCGGCGCCGACCTGATCGCGGGTTTCCCGACCGAGAGCGATGCGATGTTCGAGAACACGCTGAAGCTGGTCGACGATGCCGGGCTGAGCTGGCTGCACGTCTTTCCGTTCAGCCCGCGCAAAGGCACGCCGGCCGCGCGCATGCCGCAACTGGGCCGCGCCATCGCCAAGGAACGCGCGGCACAGCTGCGCGCGAAGGGCGAAGCGGCGGTGACGTCTTATCTCTCCGCCCTGACCGGCAGCGCGCAGATACTGCTGGTCGAGAAAGACGGCATGGGCCGAACCGAAACATTTGCGCCGGTGCACTTTGCCGGTGCCGCAACCGCCGGGGCGTTGATCCGTTCGCGCATCACCGGCGCCACCTCCACACATCTGATTGCTGAACAACTGACATGAGAACTTTCGGTGAAGCCCCGCCGCCGCTGACATTGTTCGAGCGGCTGAAGGATGGTCTTTCCAAGAGCAAGGGCACGCTAGGTCTTGCCAATGTGCTGATCCAGAAGAAGCTGGACGCCTCCGCGCTGGCGGAACTGGAAGAAGCGCTGATCAAGGCGGACGCCGGTGCGGCACAGGCGGCGGATATCGCGGCCGGGGTCGGCAAAGGCCGCTACGACGCGATGATCAGCGATTACGACCTGCGCCAGATCCTGAGCGCTGAAATCGTCAAATATCTACAGCCCATCGAGAAGCCGCTGGCCGTCGATGCTTCGCACAAGCCGTTTGTCGTGCTTGTCGCGGGCGTGAACGGCACCGGCAAGACAACGACCATCGGCAAGATCGCCAAGCGCTTCGCGCGCGAAGGCAAGAAAGTGACGATGGCGGCGGGCGACACGTTCCGCGCGGCAGCGATCGAGCAGCTGAAAGTCTGGGGCGAGCGCACCGGCGCCGAGGTCGTGGCCGGGAAGACCGGCGGCGATGCGGCCGGGCTAGCGTTCGAGGCGCTGGAAAAGGCGCGCGCCAACGGCTCGGACGTGCTGCTGATCGACACCGCGGGACGCCTGCAGAACAAGGCGGGC
>DATAHD010000605.1:0-3179 GCA_036263395.1 Rhizomicrobium sp.
ACCAGCCGCCCGCCGCGCAGGCAGGTGAGGTTCGTCGCGGTGAGCGATTGTAGGTTCATCCAGAAACAGTTCGGCCCTGCCGGGCGAAGCACCCGCTGCAGGGCCGAAGATACACGCACATCAGCCGGCGATATATTGCGCGCCGTTGACCGTCATGGTGGCGCCGGTGATGAAGGCAGCGTCGTCGCCTGCGAGGAAGCAGGTCATCTTGGCAATTTCGTCGGCCTTGCCGAGGCGGCCGACCGGGATCGTGGCGATGATGCCCTCGAGCACCTTCGGCGGAACCGCCATCACCATCTCGGTGTCGATATAGCCGGGGCAGATCACGTTGACGGTGATGCCCTTCTTGGCGGTTTCCTGCGCCAGCGCCTTGGTGAAGCCGATGATGCCGGCCTTGGCGGCGGAGTAGTTCGTCTGCCCCATCTGGCCCTTCTGACCGTTGATCGAGCTGATGTTGATGATGCGGCCGTGGTTGCGGTCACGCATGCCATCGATGACGTTGCGGCTCATGTTGAAGATGGAGTCGAGGTCGACGTTGATGACCTCCCGCCACTGCTCCAGCGTCATCTTGTGCAGCATGCCGTCGCGCGTGACGCCGGCGTTGTTGACCAGGATATCGACCGGGCCGAGGGCGCCTTCGACATCCTTGATGCCCGCGGCGCAGGCAGCGAAGTCGCCGACGTTCCATTTGAAGACCGAAATGCCGGTCTCCGCTTTGAATTTCTGCGCGGCTTCGTCGTTGCCGGCATAGTTGGCGGCAACCGAATAGCCGCAATTTTTCAGGCCAATAGAGATGGCTGCGCCAATGCCGCGCGTTCCACCGGTGACAAGCGCAACACGCGCCATGGATAGCTCCCTTGAGACTTCTTATCGTTACGCGGCTTTTAGCGTGACCGGATCGATGTCGAAAGCTTATTTCTGTCGCAGGTAGTGACGCGCACATTTGTTGCGCGATGCCTGTCGGTGCATCACTCCCAAAAATGAAAAGGGCGCCGCACGGTCCCGCACGGCGCCCCGTTTCGTTTTGGCGTTGGAAGCGCTTTAGCGCTCCAAAGTCATCGCGATGCCCATGCCGCCGCCGATGCAGAGGGTGGCGAGGCCTTTGTGCGCGTCGCGCTTGCCCATTTCGTGCAGCAGGGTGACGAGGACGCGGGCGCCCGACGCACCGATCGGATGGCCGATGGCGATGGCGCCGCCGTTCACGTTCACCTTGTTCGTGTCCCAGCCCATGTCCTTGTTCACGGCGCAGGCTTGGGCAGCGAAGGCTTCGTTGGCTTCGATGAGATCGAGATCCGACGGCTTCCAGCCGGCCTTTTCGAGCGCCTTGCGCGACGCCGGGATCGGGCCCGAGCCCATCACCTTCGGGTCGACGCCAACCGACGCCCAGGAGCGGATATGGGCCAGCGGTGTCAGGCCGCGTGCCTTGGCTTCTTTCGCGGTCATCAGCACCACCGCGGCAGCGCCGTCGTTGATGCCCGAGGCATTGGCAGCGGTGACCGTGCCGTCCTTCTGGAACGCGGGCTTCAGGCCGTTGACGCTTTCGAGCGTGACGCCGTCGCGGATGTACTCATCGGTGTCGACAACCGTGTCGCCCTTGCGGCCCTTGATCGTGACCGGCGCGATCTCATCCTTGAAGCGGCCGGCCTTGCGGGCGGCTTCGGCCTTGTTCTGCGAAGCGACGGCGAAGGCGTCCTGCATCTCGCGGGTGATCTGCCATTCGCGCGCGACGTTCTCCGCCGTCACGCCCATGTGGTAGCCGTTGAAGGCGTCCCACAACCCGTCCTTGATCATGGTGTCGACGAATTCCATCGCGCCCATCTTCTGACCGGCGCGCAGATAGGCGGCGTGCGGCGCCTGGCTCATCGATTCCTGACCACCGGCGATCACGATGGCGGCGTCGCCATTGGCAATCTGCTGTGCACCGAGCGCGACCGAGCGCAGGCCCGAACCGCACAGCTGGTTCACGATCCACGCCGGCGTCTCAACCGGCAGGCCGGCGTTGATCGACGCCTGACGCGCCGGGTTCTGGCCCTGCGCCGCGGTGAGGATCTGGCCGAGAATGACTTCGTTGACGTCGCTGCCTTTGAGATCGGCGCGCTTCATCACCTCCTGGATCGCAGTCTTGCCGAGATCGTGGGCGGAGACGTTAGCGAACGCTCCGTTGAAGGACCCGACCGGGGTACGCGCAGCCGATACGATGACGACGTCTTCCATGAAGTATTCTCCCAATTCTGCAGACTGTTATGTGGCCTCAACTTGCCGCGATTGCGAGAGGCCGACAATGGGGCCAGAAAACCAAGCTATTCCAATCGGTTATTGAGGAACTTCCACCAACTTTATGCTGCACCCGCTCAAAATGCACTGGACAGCGTGTTGAAAGCGATGTGTGCTGACAATCGGTAGCGCCTCGCGAGAAGGCGCCGGGGAACCCCTTTCCAAGCGGTCACATGAGCGAAGCAAGCACGGACGGTCCGGTCGTCATCAAGAAGTACGCGAACCGGCGGCTCTATAACACGCAGACATCGTCCTATGTGACGCTCGATCACCTCGCACAGATGGTGAAAGACGGGACGGAGTTCGAAGTGCGCGATGCGCGCACCGGCGACGACATCACGCGCTCCGTGCTGACGCAGATCATCTTCGAGGAAGAAGCGAAGGGGCAGAACCTTCTGCCGATCAAGTTTCTGCGCCAGTTGATCCGGTTCTATGGTGACAGCCTTCAGGCATTTGTGCCGGGCTATCTCGACATGAGCATGGACAGCTTCACAAAGAACCAGGAAGCGATGCGCAACCGCATCGCCGAAGCATTCGGTGGCGGCAGCCAGGTGATCGAGAACCTGACACGGCAGAATCTGGCGATGTTCGAGCGTGCGATGAAGATGTTCTCGCCGTTCGGCATGCCGGGCGCGGCATCGCACAGCGATGACGGACACCGGGCAAACGGCGCTGCCGAGCCCAAAGCGAAGCCGTCCGAAGAAATCTCCGATCTCAAAAGCGAGATCGAAGCGATGCGCAAACAGCTGCAGGAACTGGCGCGCGAGCGGAAGTGACCGTCGACGTCGAAGCCTTTCGGGCAAGGCTGGGCAAGACCCTCCATCATCTGGTGTGGATGCCGCTGGCCAACTCAGACACGCTGGGCTTGGTCGCTCAGTATGAGCAGAGTAGCTTCTGGTACTCGG
>DATAHD010000606.1:0-4382 GCA_036263395.1 Rhizomicrobium sp.
AGCTGCGGCATCGCGATGGTGCGCAGCATGTCGGCGACACCTTCGAGAAGTTCGACCGGTGTGGGTTCGTCCTGCATCAGGCGGCTCTCGGAACAAGCAGGTTGAGGAGATCGATCTCGTTCTCCGAGGCGCGGCGGGCGATCATCGCGCGCTCCGACGTGCGCTCGACCCCGCTGCGGAAGGTGATGTGCATGGAGGCGCAAGAGACGCCCCAGCTGAGCGAGCCGAGCACTTCCCACCACTTCAGCTGATCGAGCGTGACGTCGCCGCCGCCGCCGGCTTTGTAACCGTCGATGAGTTGCTGGTAGCTGCCGAAGCCGCCGGCCGGGCCTTCGCCGCCGAAGCGCCACGGCGCGATGCAGATCCAGCCGAGGTCCTCCACCGGATCGCCGAGATGCGCGAGCTCCCAATCGAGCACGGCTCTGAGCCCATCGGGGCCGACGATCAGATTGCCGTTCCTGAAATCGCCATGCACGAGACGCGGCGGCGGCGGTTCTTTCGGCAACCGGTCGCGCAGCCATTCGAAGGCGAGCGCGAAGACCGGCCGCGGCCGCTCACTGATGCGGTAGCGGTTGTGGAGCTCATCGAAGCGATCGCGCGCATTGGCGGTGCGCAGCTTCGGGAGTTTGACGAGCGGGAGCTGATGGATGCGGGCGAGTGTTTCGCCGCACTGAAACGCGAGTGTCTTGCGGGCCTCGGCAAACGTGTCGTCGCGCACGATCTTGCGGCCGAGCGTTTCGCCGTCGACGAAGCTGAGCACGAAGCCTTTGCCAACGCCCTCCTCCGGCCGCATCACGTGGATGACGGCGGGCTCCGGCACACCGGCCTTGCCGGCGAGATCGATCAGCTCTGCTTCGATGTCGAGACCGGCGGCGGTTTCCGACTGACGTTCGCCACCCGGCGCGCGGCGCAGGATGAGTTTGCGCGTTCCGGCTTTGCTCAGCGCATCGAACGACCAGGTTTCCTGACTCGCGCCGCCGGACAAACGGATGAGGTTCGCAATGCCGGTGGTATCCGGCAGCGCGCGCATCATGCTGGCCTCGAGCTGGGCCGCGAAGTTATCCGTCGCGGCCGGTGCAGCGGACATTCACTTCCACCACGGATAGGCGGCGGGCATGTCCTTCGACACCTTGCTCGGGAAGTTCGGCTTGCGCTTCTCCAGAAACGCGGTGACGCCTTCGCGCACATCCGGGCTCGCGCCGAGCTGTGCGATGAGCGGGCCATCGACCTTCAGGATCTCGCGATAGTCGGCGGCATTGCCGAGGCGCCACAGCATCTGACGCGTGAGCGCGACGGAGACGGGCGAGGTTTCTTCCGCGATCTCTTTCGCAATCGCCTTGGCGCGCGCGAGCACCTGATCGGCGGGATGCACTTCGCTGACGAGACCGGCGGCGAGCGCGTCTTCCGATTTGAACATCTCGCCGGTGAGGCACCACTTCAAAGACTGGCTGAGGCCGACGAGCTGCGGCAGGAACCAGGCGCTGGCCGCTTCCGGCACGAGGCCGCGGCGCGCGAAGATGAAGCCGAGCTTGGCGCCGCTGGCGGCGATGCGGATGTCCATCGGCAAAGTGAGCGTGAGGCCGACGCCGACGGCCGGACCGTTGAGCGCGACGATGGACGGTTTGCGGCAATCGTAGATCGCACCGATGAAGCCGCCGCCGCTGGCGCGGCGTTCGCGTTGCGCGGTGGCGCCCATCGATTTGGACTCGCCGCTGTTGATGTCGAACGCATTGGCGCCGGAAGAGACGTCGGCGCCGGCGCAGAACGCGCGGCCCGCGCCGGTGACGACGATAGCGCGCACGCTGTCGTCTTCGTCGGCGGTGCGGAAGGCATCCTCGATCTCCAGCCCCATCGTCGCCGTGTAGGCATTGAGCTTGTCGGGCCGGTTGAGCGTGATGGTGACGACGCCGCCATCCTGCTCATAGAGAATGTCCTGGTAGGCCATGGCGTCTCCCTTGACGTTATTATGTGCTTCCCCGCCCGGATGGTCCGACACCCGTGGGGCGAATTCAAGCGATTTTCAGAACACGTTTCGTTTTCTTGGGCGCGGCGTTCTGCGGCTTATTTGATCGCGAGCGGCGTGATCGGGCTGCCGACACCGGCGACAACTTTCAGCGGCGGCGAGGCGAGAAGAATTCGTAGACACCGTCTTTCGCGCAATCGGCGGCGAGGTCTTCGAGCACGAAAATCTCGCCCAACGTCATGCCCATGTCGCGGATCAGAACGCTGTGCACCGGCAGGTGGAACGGCTTGCCGTGTTCGATGACCTCGACCGCCCAATCGTCGGAGCAGACGGCGGCGACGTCGCGCGCGTGCAGCCATTCGGCACACGACAGTTCGATGCCGGGTTCGCCCGCCCAATACTTGTCGATCGCCTTGTCGATGAGGAAGTGGCGGATCCAGCCGGTGCGAATGAGAAGGATGTCACCGGGACCGACCTTCACGCCCTGCGCCTTCTCGGCGGCTTCGAGATCGGCGGGTGTGATGGCGGTGCCGCTTTCGAGACTATCGACGCCTTTGAGGCGCGCGATGTCGAGCAGCACGCCGCGGCCGGCAATGCCTTTCTCCGCGATCTGATGGATGGAGAGCACCGACGAGCCGGTCATGGTGGTGACGGTGTCGGCGGGTGTCTCGTTGTAGAAGAAACCGTCATAGCCGAAGTGGGCGAGACCGTCCCACTGCGTCACCGATTGCAGCGGCATGATGATGTAGTCATCGGTGATGATGGCGCCGTCTTCGCGGCCGCGCAGATCGAGCGGGGTCATCGACATCAGATGCAGCGGGTTGCTGCGCACGCCGGTGCCGCGCTGGATACCCTGCGCCTGCACCGCGAGGCCGAGTTCGAAGAGCTTGCCGGTTTTGATCAGCTTGCCGGCGGCGGCGCGACGTTCATCGGTGATGTGGTTCAAGGTGCCGATGCGGTCGTCCTTGCCCCAGCGGCCCCAGTTGCTGAGCCGTTTGCCGATCTCGCGGAATTCCATGGCGTTTCTCCCGGTTGTTTTGCCGGAAGTTTGGGCCGCGGGCGGCCCCGCCTCAAGGCACCCGACGCAGCGGAAAGGGCTGCATCAGGTGAGTTTGAGGGTCGCGATCTGGAACGGGCGGAGCTTGAGGGCGAACGCGTTGCCGTTCAGCGTAAGCGGCGTGACAACATCTTCCAGCGTGTTGCTGAGCGCCGCCGATTTCACCGGGACATTGAAAGTGAGTGTCGCGTTGGTGCGGGCGCCGGTGCTTTCGTAGAGGCGGACGATCCAGCCATCGCCATCCTCTGCCGGCTTGATCGTGTCGACGATGACGTTCGGCGCGGAGGCGGTGGCGAGCGGGCGCTGCAGGATCGCGTCCGGCGTGCCCTTGGCCCACAGCAGCGGGCGCGTGAAGGCGGCGGCGTGCGCGACGGTGTTCGCGTTGCGCCAGTCACCGGCGTGCGGATAGAGCGCATAGCGGAAGCGGTGCGTGCCGATGTCGGCATTCGGATCCGGCATCATCGGGCCGCGGATGAAGGACAGCGCGAGCTGATTGCCGAGGCAGGAATAGCCGTGCTTCACATCGCTGAGCAGCGAGAGACCAAAGCCGGGCTCCGACAGATCGGCCCAGCGCTGGCCGGGGACTTCGTATTTGGCGAGATCGCCGTCGGTGTTGGCGTGCGTCGGACGCTCGGCGGCACCGAACATAGTTTCGTAGGTCGCGTGGCCCGCGCGGATGTCGAGCGGGAACATCGCCTTCACGAGTGTCTTGCGTTCGCGCCAGTCGATCGTGGTGTCGAACACGAGGTTGTTGGCACCGGCATCGAGGCGGACGATCTGGATCAAGGTGCTGTCGCGGCCGAGTTTGCGCTCGAAGCGGAGTTCGGCGCGGAGCAGATCACGCGTGACGATGGTGCAGCTGTGCGCGGGCGCGGCGTCGCGCGCGGTTTCCAGCGCGAAGGGGTCGATGTCCCACGCGTCGTAGTCGAGCGGTTGATCGTCGAACAGCAGGATGCGGTTGGCGGGACCGGCGAGTGCTTCGCGCTGGGTGGCGTTGTGAATCAGGCTGACGAGGTGACCGTCGCGCGCGAGCACGGCGGTGAGCGCCGCGTTGCGCAAGGTGATTGTGCCGCCGTTTTCTTCGACTGTGACGTTGTCGGCCGTGTTGGTGGTGCGGCCGATGCTGAACGGTTCGGCGGTGATGTGGGCGAGCGCGCCGGATGGTGTGGTCGCGATCTCCGCGCGTGGGACGCCGAGCGTGTTCACCGGTGTGGCGTCGGTGCCGGTGCAGAGGCGTGCGAGGAGCGTGTCACACAGCGCCTGTGCCTTCTCCGCGATGTCGGTGAGTTCTTCCTCGGTCTGCGTGTAGACCTCGCCGATGCTGCTGCCCGGCAGGATGTCGTGGAACTGGTTGGTCAGGAC
>DATAHD010000607.1:0-18305 GCA_036263395.1 Rhizomicrobium sp.
CCGCGCGCCGCGAAGAAAGCGCGCCAGGGCGTGCGCTATCAGATGCTCGACGCCCTCACCGTGCTCGATCCCGAAACGATGGAGCCCACACCGGCCGACGGCGAAACCCTCGGCGAGGTGATGTTCAAGGGCAACATCGTGATGAAGGGCTATCTCAAGAATCCGAAAGCCACGAAGGAAGCGTTCGAAGGCGGCTGGTTCCACTCCGGCGATCTCGGCGTGATGCATCCCGACGGCTACATCCAGCTGAAGGATCGCTCGAAGGACATCATCATCTCCGGCGGCGAGAACATCTCCTCGCTCGAAGTCGAAGACCAGCTGATGAAACATCCCGCCGTGATGTTCGTCGCTGTCGTTGCGAAAGACGATGACAAGTGGGGCGAGACACCCTGCGCCTTCGTCGAACTCAAGCCCGGTCATCAGGCGACGGAGGAAGAGCTCATCGAGCACTGTCGCCAGGGCCTCGCGCGCTTCAAGTGCCCCCGGCACGTTGTCTTCCGCGAAATCCCCAAGACCAGCACCGGCAAGATGCAGAAGTTCAAACTGCGCGAGATGACAAAGGAAGTCGCATAAGAAGCCCCTCGCCCCCGCTAGGGGGAGAGGGGTTGGGGTGAGGGGGAGAGCAAAGCGCTCTCTTGCCGCACACACGCAGCAGTCGATGCAGAACGCCGTGCATCGACAGCAAAAACACTCTCTATACATCGCGCATCGCATCGCCCCCTCACCCTCGATCCCTCTCCCCCTATCGGGGGCGAGGGACGCCTAACCGAAGTTTCACGCGAGCATTGCTGCACCGCGGTGTAGGGTCCGCCTCGCATGACGGCGCGATTGCACGCGCGTAACTCGGCAGTGTGTTGATGAGTGCCACCGACGACGCGGCAGAGCGTCCGTCCATTCCCGTGCCCACGCGGCGCAGCAGCTGGCGGCAGTGGGCGTTCGACGTCCTCGAAGAGGGCCGCATCGACAGCCCCGCCAGCCGCGCCATCGAGTTCTTTCTCGTCGCGCTCATCATCGCCAACGTCGTCGCCGTCGCGCTCGAAACCGTGCAGTCGATCGACGCGCGCTTCGATCCGATCTTCGATGCGTTCGAGAAGGTCTCGATCGGCATCTACACCCTCGAATATCTGCTGCGTGTCTGGGCATCGATCGAAGATCCGCGCATCGCCGCGCACGGCCCGATCCGCGGCCGCATCGCCTTCATGCTGCGCCCGCTGATGGTGGTCGACTTCCTCGCCTTCGCGCCGAGTTATCTTGGCGCCGTCGTGCCGCTCGACCTGCGCGTGCTGCGGATCTTCCGCATGTTCCGGCTCTTGAAGCTGGCGCGCTACTCGCAAGCGCTGCAGGCGCTGCTCGGCGTTCTCTTCGCCGAACGCGCCGCGCTCTTCGCCTCGATGATCCTGCTCGTCGCCACCATGTGCGTCGGCGGTGAGATGATGTATTTCGCCGAAGGCAACACCCAGCCCGAAAAGCTCGGCTCCATTCCGCAGGCGATGTACTGGGCCATCACCACGCTCACCACCGTCGGCTATGGCGACATCACGCCGATCACCGGCATCGGCAAACTCGTCGCCGGTCTCACCATGGTCGCCGGCCTCGGCCTCTTCGCGCTGCCCATCGGCATCATTGCCAACGGCTTCGTCAACGGCCTCAGCCGCCGCCGCTTCGCCATAACCTGGACGATGCTGCGCGAACTGCCACTCTTCACCGGCCTCGAGATGACGGTGCTCGACGATGTCGTCGAAGCGTCGTCCTCAATCATCGTGCGCGAACACGGTCAGCTCACCTTCGCCGGCGATCGCGCGACGTCTCTCTATGTCATCGTTGACGGCCAACTCTCCGTAGAAAGCGAAGGCGGCGGCCGGGACATCGGCCCCGGCATGCTGGTCGGTCGCGAGGCGCTCGATCCCGCCGGCATCTACCGCCGCACCACCATCGCCCATACCGATGTGCGCGCCATCGCGATCACGACGGAAGAACTGCGCTGGCTGGCACGCAAATACCCGGCGCTGCGCGAACGCCTCGGCGCCAGCGAGGAACAGGCCGCCGCCAGCTCATGGGAAGACCGCCTCGAGTTGCTGGAGAAAGAGAACGCCCGCCTGCGCAACATCGTCGCCGATCTGATGCTCAGGCTTCCGGATCCGCCGGCCCAGTCGGATCCCTCTGGCCCGTCAGCCGGGTAAACACCGTCGGATCGAACAGCCACAGCAGGGTCAATCCGAAGACCAGCTGCCACGGCACATAGAGCTGGAACGCATACTCCCACGGCGTCTTCTCATCCGGCACCGTCGCCCAGGCCATAGGCGCCAAGCACACCCAGCACCACGATACTGAGCGCCATCACCGCCAAAGCATTGCGAGTGCGAAACGCCGGCCCGAACACCAGAAGCCCGAGATACGACATCACACTGCCGAACACGCCGGCCGCAGCACCCGCCTCGATCGCGCGCTGTTCGCGCAGCCGATAGAACTCGACGCACGCCTTGTACGCGGGATGATCGGGATGCGGCATCCCGAAGAACGGGCACGGCTGCGGATAAAGAAAGTTCGCGATCCCGTTGCGATGTAATGCACGCCGGTCAGCCACACGACAAAATACAGCAGCCCCCACCACCGCATCCGCCCATCGTTCAGCAACGCCAGCGCCAGCGGAATCCCGAACAGCGGCGTGAACAGGAAATAGAACAACCCCATGATCCCGGCATGATCGTGCAGGCCATACGCCGCCAGCGGCATCGCCGAAAACAACGCAATCCCCAGCACCAGCGCGCCGAGCGCCACCCACGGATTCAGCGGCCGCGCCTCACGCGAAAAGAATGACGTCATCGAATGCCCCCTGCGAAACGCTACTCCCTCGCCCCCGGTAGGGGGAGAGGGCCGGGGTGAGGGGGCCGCACAAACACAAATCTATCCAGCCGTTCACCGCGAAGAACAAAGGTCATCGCATAGCATCGAATGCATGCGCACGACGCTCACCAGCGAGCCTCGCGCCGCCCCCTCACCCTAAATCCCTCTCCCCCTATCGGGGGCGAGGGACAAAACCATCGCGCACCGGTTCGGCAAACCGCGCTCTTCTTCCAGCCGCACATCCTCGGCCAACCGCGCCCCCATCGTCTCGCACGCCAGCTCCACAAACCCATACCGCGCATAGAACGGCCCATTCCACACCACATGCCGGAACGTGGTCAGCGTCACGCTGCGCAATCCCGCATCCCGCGCAAACGCCACCGCCGCATCGAGCAGCGCGCGCCCGATCCCGCGTCCCTGAAAGCCATCGGCGACCGCCAGCTCCCACACATGCAACCCGTCCTCGAACGCCTCGCACATGATCAGCCCGACGAGCCCCGCCGCCGCATCCGCCGCAACCCAGACCGAACCATTGGCGATCAACGGCAGATAGGCCTCCGCCGGCTGGTTCTGATCGTCCGCGATCCACGCAAGATCAGGCAGCGTGCGAAACAACCCGCCCGCCGATTGCTCGACGGCCGGCAGAAGAACGGCCTCCTCGGCCCGGGCAAGACGAATCGCGATGGTCATGCGCCGTTCTCTATCGCAGCAGACCAGCACCGGGCTAACCGCTTGAAGTTGTACACGATTTTATCAGTGTATGTTCTTGTATTGACCAAATAACAGAATTTATGCCAATATTTGTCCTAGATCGACAGAAAGGTCAATATGGAAACCCGCCAAGCCAATGCCAACCAGCCCACCGAGATCGTGTCCGGCAATACCGGCCGCGCCGATCAGGCTCGTTTGCACGGCTTGCCCACCGCCCATCCCGCCGGGGAAGGGCCTCCCCTCCCCCCCTCCGAAAAGTTGAGGTTCGAACGTTGATGCCTGAGCCCAAGCTGACCTGGCGCGCCAAGGCCCGCATCCGTGCTGGCCTCGAACCCCGCACCCGCGGCGGCCAGCCCGGCAATCGCAATCGCCTGAAACACGGCCGCTACAGCCGCGCCTTCCTCGCCCGCCGGGCCCACACCCGCGGCATCCTCTGCGAAACCCGAGCCCTCATCGCCCGCCTCAACCTAGCCGCCAAACTCCGCCGCGCCCTGAATCTCCCCCCACCAAGCGAAGCTTGGAGGGGGCTGAGCGAAGCGAAGGGGGCGGGCCAGAGCGCGCAAGCGCTTTCATCCCAGGCGGTGAAGGATGTGCGGTATCGTCAAACAAACGCGACGTTGTCGCGTAAGCCCGCCCTCGCGCCTCCGGCGCGCTCCCTCGATGAATGGAGGGAGGGAAAAATATCCAAGACGCCTCCCTTCCTCCGCGCCTACGTTCGGCATCTGGGGAGAACCGATGACCGATACTGAACAAGGCTCCGCGAGCCGTTATGCGCTCGCCTTCATCTTCATCACCATGCTGGTCGACACCATCGGCGTCGGCATCATCATCCCCGTGTCGCCGCGTCTGATCGCGGAGGTGACGCACGACAACCTCTCGGGCGCCGCGCGCTGGAGCGGCGTGTTGGTGTTTCTGTTCGCACTGATGCAGTTCTTCTTCTCGCCGGTGCTGGGCAATCTCTCCGATCGCTTCGGCCGCCGCCCGATCCTTATCGGCTCGCTGCTGGTGCTCGCCGTCGATTACGCGGTCAGCGGTTTCGCGCCGAACATCTGGTGGCTGGTCGCCGGCCGCGTCTTTGCCGGCATCGCCTCCTCCACCTATCCGACGGTCAACGCCTACATCGCGGACGTCACACCGCCCGAACGCCGCGCCGCGAGCTTCGGCGTGACGGGCGCCGCGTTCGGCGTCGGCTTTATCCTCGGTCCCGCCCTCGGCGGTCTGGTCGGAGAGCACTTCGGCACGCGCGGCCCGTTCTTCCTTGCCGCCATCGTCTCGCTCGCCAACGCCGTGTTCGGCCTGATCGTGCTGAAAGAGTCGTTGCCGCCGGCGCTGCGCCGCAAGTTCGAACTGTGGCGCGCCAATCCGCTCGGCTCGCTCATGGCGATCCGCCGCTATCCGATGATCTTCAGCCTGATCGGCGTGATGATCCTGACGCAGCTCGCGCACGACGCGCTGCCCGTGACGTGGACCTTCTACACGATGGAGAAATTCCACTGGGGGCCGGGCGATGTCGCATGGTCGCTTGCCGTGGTCGGCGCGCTGACGGTCGTGACCTTTGCCGTGCTGCCGCGCTTTGTCGTGCCGCGCATCGGCGAAACCAATTCCGTTTATGTCGGCTGCGCCCTCACCGCGATTGGCTATGCCGGCTACGCGTTCTCCGGCGAGCCGTGGGTGCTCTACGCCTTCATGGTGCTATGGTCGCTCGGCGGCCTCGGCGGGCCTGCATTCAATTCGATTGTCTCGCAACAGGTGCCGTCCAGCGAGCAGGGCGAATTGCAGGGTGCCATCGGCAGTCTCAGCAGCGCGACATCGGTGATCGCCCCGATCCTTCTGACCAGCCTGTTCTCCTATTTCACCAGCGGCCTCGCACCGGTCTATTTCCCCGGCGCATCGTTCCTCGCCGCCAGCCTCTGCGAGATCGGCGCCCTCCTCATCTTTTTCTCCGTACACGGACGGTTGCGCAACGCGCCGGTGGAGGCATCCGGATGAGGGGTGCCCATAGCACAACGCCTCCCCGAACGGAGGAGGCGTGCGCCGGCGAACGCAGGAATGCGCTCAACCAAGGAGGAGGAGACTTCAGATGTATTCGAAAGGGGGTGTCAGTGAACGCTGGCTCTAAGGCGTTCAAGCTCGTCCTTTATTCGGAGCTTTTCTTTTTTAAGAGCGGCGACCCGGATCTCGTCCCAGTCGGCGTGGCTCATCTCGGATTCAATGAGCCGTTGCAGTTTTTGATGTTTGTCGGACAGTTCTTCGATATGTCCCTGTATCGCCATATGAATGCACCTCTCATTGCTGATTAGGCGTGGTAATTAGATCACTCTCGGACCCACCTGTCACCCTCAACTTCGATTTAAAACTACCTTGGTATTAAAAAACGCGATGCCCCAGAAACCCAGCAGTTCCGCCCAAAAATCCCGCCTTGTCGTGGGAATCAGCGGCGCATCCGGCGCCGCCATCGGCATCCGCCTGCTGGAGGCCATTTCCGATCTCGGCCTCGAATCGCACCTGGTGGTGACCAAGGCCGGCGAGATGACGATCGGCTACGAAACCGATCTCAACCCGAAACAGGTGTTCGCCAAGGCGGACTATCACTACGCCATCGGCGACATCGCCGCCCCGATCGCCTCCGGCTCCTTCAAGGTGCAGGGCATGATCGTCGCGCCGTGTTCGGTGAAGACGATGAGCGAGATCGCCACCGGCGTGACGACCAGCCTTCTCACCCGCGCCGCCGATGTGCAGCTGAAAGAGCGCCGCCCGCTGATCCTGATGGTGCGCGAGGCGCCGCTGCACCTCGGTCACCTGCGCACCATGACCCAGCTTGCGGAGATGGGCGCGATCATCCTCCCACCGGTGCCGGCCTTCTACGCCAACCCAAAGAGTGTTTCCGACATCATCGACCAACTCACCGGCCGCACGCTCGATCTGTTGGGATATGATTGGCCGGATTTGAAACGCTGGGGCGAGGACCTCACCAAGGGCCGCCGCACGCGAAAGCAGAAGCCATGACGGAAGCGGAAGAACAGGCGCTGCGCATCAAGCTGGCCGAATTGGTGCAGGAGCATCGCGACCTCGACGCCGCGATCCATATGATGCAGCACGCCGCGAACACCGACCTGCTCCAGATCGCGCGCCTGAAGAAGCGCAAGCTTCATCTGAAAGATCTGATCGCGCGGCTCGAGAACGAACTGCTGCCCGATATCATTGCGTGATGTGAGTGCAGTCTGAAATGCGCGACAGAGCGAAGACGTTAGCGCGTGGCAGATCTCTTGTGGGCGTACATGGCCTCATCGGCGCGCGCCATTGCGACTTCCGCCTTCTCGCCCGACTGAAGTTCGAACGCGCCATACGAAAAGCCGA
This sequence comes from Rhizomicrobium sp., assembly GCA_036263395.1. Lineage (GTDB taxonomy): Bacteria > Pseudomonadota > Alphaproteobacteria > Micropepsales > Micropepsaceae > Rhizomicrobium. Next base: position 6,913 of record DATAHD010000607.1, read on the forward strand.
CCGGTATCTCCTTGCCGCTCCACTCCGCCGGCCGTCGCCGCAGGATATCCGCCAGTTGATCGGCCTTCGTCGCCGCCTGCTCCTGCGTCGCATGGCTGAGCAGCACACCGAACTCGTCGCCGCCGAGACGCCCAACACAATCGCTGTCGCGCACGTTCTCCATCAGCACACTCGCGAAATGCTCGAGCGCCGCATCGCCGCCGGCATGGCCGTACGTGTCGTTGACCTGCTTGAAGCCATCGAGGTCGAAATAGACGAGGCTCGACGGCGTGCCATAGCGATCGGTGAAAGAGATGTAGCGCGAGAGTTCGCGCACGAAGGCGCGGCGGTTGAGGACCGGCAGCAGCTGGTCCTGGTCGGCTTCCTTCGCGACCGTCTCGAGCCGGACCTTGGTCTGCGCCAGTTCGCGGCGCAGGGCATCGACCTCAACCATCAGTCCCATGATCGCGTCGCGCACCTTCGGCGTGAACTCGGCCTCCGGAATCCCCAGCACCGTTGCCGCCACACCGGCGATGGGATTGGACGGCGCCACCACCTCGGCGGCGCGTGCGTAGGCCGTTGCCGCCACTGGCCGCGCCCCGCGGACAGCACTCGGGCGATCGATCTTCAAGGCAGGGTCTCCGACAGACTCACCACCAGAAAGTGTAAGGGCAAGGCCTTTAACAATTCGTTTACGATGGGAAACACAGGGTTAACTTCGGTTTCCGTCCCTTTCCTTGGGACTCCCGCTGGGTATACTCACGCGCTTTCTTCGGCCACCGCCCGGAAGGCACCTCAATGGCATCGGTAAAGCCGCTCGTCGGCATCATCATGGGCAGCCAGTCCGACTGGCCCACGCTGAAAGCCACTTCCGCGCTCCTCGATGAGCTGAAGGTGCCGCACGAGGCGAAGATCGTCTCCGCCCACCGTACCCCCGACCGCATGTTCGCCTATGCCAAGGCTGCCGAAGGCCGCGGCCTCAAGGTCATCATCGCCGCCGCCGGTGGCGCCGCCCACCTTCCCGGCATGACCGCCTCGATGACCACCCTCCCCGTGCTCGGCGTTCCGATCCAGTCCAAGAGCCTGAACGGCCTCGACAGCCTCCTCTCCATCGTCCAGATGCCGGGCGGCATCCCGGTCGCAACCTTCGCCATCGGTGAGGCCGGTGCAAAGAACGCCGCCCTCCAGGCCGCCGCGATTCTCGCCCTCTCCGACAAAGCCCTCGCCAAGCGCCTCGCCGCGTGGCGCGCCAAGCTCACCGCCTCTGTCGCCGAAGAGCCGTCCGACAAATGAGCGACGTGAAGACTCTCGCAGCGTCGGTTCCTCCCGGCGGCACCATCGGGATTCTCGGCGGCGGCCAGTTGGGCCGCATGCTGGCGATGGCCGCAGCGCGCCTCGGCCTCAAGAGCCACATCTACACAGCAGGCCCCGGCGAATGCGCCGGCCAAGTCTCGGATGCTTACACCATCGGCCAATACGACGACGAAGCCGCGCTGACCGCCTTCGCAAAAACCTGCGATGCCGTGACGTTCGAGTTCGAGAATGTGCCGGCAGAAGCCGTCACGATCCTCTCGAAACACATCCCGACCAACCCGTCCGCCAAGGCGCTGCGCATCACGCAGGACCGCTTCGACGAGAAGACCTTCGCGATCAATCTCGGCCTGCACACCGCACCGTTTGAAGCGGTCAGCAGCGAGGCCGATGCCGACGTCGCGTTCGCCCGCATCGGCGGCGGCCGTGCGATTCTGAAGACCCGGCGCTTCGGCTACGACGGCAAAGGCCAGCAAAAAGTCTCCAGTGCCGCCGACACCAAGGCCGCCCTCGCCAGCTTCAACAACGCGCCCTCCATTCTCGAAGGCTTCGTCGACTTTGCCTTTGAATGTTCCGTCGTTGCGGCCCGCGCCGCGGACGGACAATTCGAAGCTTACGATCCGCCGGAGAATGTGCACGAGAACCATATCCTGCGCCGCACCTCCGTCCCCGGTTTGCTGACGGCGCGGCAATGCGATGAGGCCAAGCGCATCGCCGAACGCATCGCCACCGCACTCGACTATGTCGGCGTCCTCGCGGTCGAACTGTTCGTCACCAAACAGGGCCAGCTTCTCGTCAACGAGGTCGCGCCGCGGGTGCACAACTCCGGCCACTGGACGATCGACGCCTGCCATACCTCCCAGTTCGAACAACACATCCGCGCCATCGCCGGCTGGCCGCTGGGCAATCCTGCGCGGCATTCCGACGCTGTGATGACCAACATCATCGGCGCAGAAGCGAACGACTGGAAAAAGCTGGCAGAGCACGGCGGCGCGCTGCATCTCTACGGCAAGGGCGAGGCGCGCGCCGGGCGCAAGATGGGCCACATCACGCGCTTGTCGCAGAAATCGTAATTTACAATTCACCCCTTCGCGGCTAGCGTCCGCGCCATGCTGATGAACACCAAGCGCAAGACGACGAAAACGACGCCCGGGAACGGGGCGTTGGGATCGCGTGTGCGCTGAGAGGATCAGCCAAACGAAATTCCAAAGGCCCCGCCGGAAACGGTCGGGGCCTTTCTGCTTTTGGAGAGATTGAACATGGATGCGAAGAAGCCGGTGGTCGCGATTGTGGGTGCGACCGGTGCCGTAGGTGTGGAGCTGATCGGCTGCCTGGAGCAGCGCAATTTCCCACTCTCCGATCTGAAGCTGCTCGCGAGCGCCCGTTCGGCCGGCAAGACGCTGCCGTTCAAGGGCCAGCCGGTGACGGTGGAAGAGCTCACCGAGGACAGCTTCAAGGGCATCGATATCGCACTGTTCTCCGCCGGAGGTTCGCAGTCGAAGAAGTACGCGCCGCATGCGGTGAAGGCCGGTGCGGTCGTGGTCGACAACTCGTCGGCCTTCCGCATGGATGCCGATGTGCCGCTGGTGATTCCGGAGATCAACGCGGACGCGATCAAGAGCCACAAGGGCATCATCGCCAATCCGAACTGCTCCGCGATCACTGCGATCACGCCGCTGTGGCCGATCCATCGCAAGAACCGGATCAAGCGCGCGATCTTCGCGACCTATCAGGCGGCTAGCGGCGCCGGAGCCGCGGCGATGAAGGAGCTGGAGGATTCGACCCGCGCGTTCCTCAACAACGAGCCGTTCCAGAACACCGTGCTGCCGCATCCTTATGCGTTCAACCTGTTCAGCCACAACACCACGATCGATCCGGAGACCGGCTACAACGACGAAGAGACGAAGGTCATCAAAGAGACCAAGAAGATCTTCGGCGATCCCGATATCGCGGTGACGGTGACCTGCGTGCGCGTGCCGGTGCTGCGGGCGCATTGCGTGGCGATGAGCTTCGAATGCGAACGCCCGATCAACCGGCAGGAGGTTCTGCAGATCCTCTCCGACGCACCGGGCGTGCGCATCGTCGACGACTGGGAGAAGAACTACTTCCCGATGCCGAAAGATTCGATGGGCCAGGGCGATGTTCTGGCGGGCCGCATCCGGCAGGACCTCTCCGATCCGAGTGGTAAGTCGATGATGATGTTCACCTCGGCCGATCAGCTGTTGAAGGGCGCTGCGCTTAATGCTGTGCAGATTGCTGAACTGCTTTAACGCCTCCTTTTAAAGGGCGTCATGGCCGGGTGAGCCGTAGCGAAGCGTAGGCCATCCCGGCCATCCATTGCCTCGATGTTTGAACAGCGAGACTCGCCTTTGACATTTGAGGCAATGGATGGCCGGTACGGCCTTCGCTGCGCTCCGGGTCGACCGGCCATGACGATTTTATTTTTATGATGCGTCACGTGCGCCTCGCGAAATTTGCGAGCACATCGCTGAGCGACGGTAACCGTGCCAATCCCTGTGTGACCTCCGCCTTGAACTTCTCGAACGTCATCACGTTGTCGATGCGGGCGGCGAGGAATTCTCTAGTGGCGCTTTCGTCTTCGGTGGTGTCGTTGAACCAGCGCACCAGCGTCGCGCTGTAGACGCCGGCGAGGATGCCGCGCTTGGTATAGAAGTTGAAATCGGTCGAGGTATCGCCCGCCGCGCGCCACATCGCGTCGACAGTGCGGTAGAGCAGCTTGGTCGCCAGCGGGATGTGCGGCGGCAGCGACAGGAACGCCATCGCGCGGCGCGATGCCTCTTTCTGCGGCCGCAGCACATCGATGCGCGTCAGCACCGCCGTCGCGATCCGCTCGCGGATCTTCATCGCTTTCAGGTCGAGCGCAGCCAGGCGCTTTTCCATCTCGCCATCGGCGAAATCCGAACAGGCTTCGACGAGGCTGAGCGCGCCCTCGGGAAACAGGCGCTTAAGCGTGTCCTTGTCGGCACCGGCTTCTTTCGCGGCGGTCTCCAGCACCTTGTCGGTGAAGCCGTCGAACGGGACATGCGGCAGCGCTGCGTCCACGATTGCGGCTTTCAGCGCGGCATCGTCCGGCTTCTTCTTGCGCGGAGTCATTCGTTGCCTCCGCGGTTCATCCAGTGATGCGCTTCGGTTTCGAAGATGAACTTCGACATGTCGCGCAGACGCTGCGGATAGAGGATGCCGTCGAGGTGATCGCACTCATGCTGCACCACGCGCGCGTGGAAGCCGCGGGCGGTGCGTTCGATCAACTTGCCGTCGTGATCGACGCCGCGATAGCGGATGTGGGCGGGGCGATCGACGAAGCCGCGCATGCCGGGGACAGAGAGGCATCCCTCCCAGCCGCCTTCGAGATCGGCGGCCACCACTTCGACTTCCGGATTGATGAGCACGGTGAGCGGCGCGGTATGGTCAAAGCGCTCGTCTTCGGCGAGGCCGGGGTCGGTGCGCTCACCCGGCGCCTGGAATACGACGAGGCGCAGCGGCACATGCACCTGCGGTGCGGCGAGGCCGGCGCCATTCGCGTCGATCATGGTTTCGATCATGTCGCGCACGAGGCGGCGGATTTCGGGTGACGTCGGATCGGATACGGGCTCTGCCTTGCGCCCCAGAACCGGGTGCCCCATGCGGGCGATTTTCAGAATGGCCATGGCCGTATCATAGCCTCACGAGGCCGTGAGCAACATTGTTGCAGTGTGGGTGAAGCGTTTTTCGCGGGGTGGCGTGTGGCCGCCCCCACCCGAAAATCGGCATCGCTGCGCTCGCCAATTTTCGACCTACCCACGAGGGGGAGGTGGAAGGTAGATGCGGCGCGATCCTCCCCCGATCCATCGCTGCGCGATGGCTCGCCCCCTCCACCAAGTGGAGGGGGAAGATTGCGCGGCGGAGTTTGGCGGCGAAGGTCAGGTGAGCGATGAGGGCGCGGGTTTCGCGCAGGATTCCGCGGTTATGGGCGCGGCGCGCGAGGAACGAGCGGCTGTAGCGGCCGTGGGTCAGGCGGTTGCGGTTGCCGGGCTGGCCACCGCGGGTGCGAGGTTCGAGGCCGGCGCGGAGGCGGGCCTTGGCGCGCCAGGTGAGTTTGGGCATCAACGTTCGAACCTCAACTTTTCGGATGGGGGGGCGGGGCGTCCCCCTCCCGGATGTGGTTGACGTTGAAGGTGAAGGCGGAGTTGCCGCGCATGCGGGTCAGCGCCTCCAGCATGCGCGAGCCGGAATCGTGCAGGCGCGCCTGATCGACGAGTTCGGCATGGCGGATCGACTGGCGCGCGTCGGCAGGCATGACGCCCTCATCCACCGAGGCGCGGACCATGCAGTCGATGACACTTTGGGTGATGCAGGCCATCTGGGTCGCGACCTGCTCTTCGAGAGACATGTCGAGCATCCCGCGCAGATTCGCGAAGGCGTCCTCCGTCCGCTTGGCGCGCTCTTCGACCGACAGCTGGCCGGGTTTTGCCGCGCGTTTTTTGCTCTCGGCAAGCTTTGCCCGGAGGTCGCGGTAAAACTCTTCCGTTTCGCGGGCACGCTGCTCCTTATCTTCGTGAGCCAGGGCGGTAATGATCAGTGGGTCCAAATATGCAATCCTTTTATTCCAGAATAAAAAGGGTACAATTGTGGACCGCAACTGTCAATTGCCGCGCAAATTACATAATATCCAATATTTTCAATATATTATCTAACACGGCACAAAACGATTTTCCGCTGTTCGATGACCCGCGCGAGAAGTTTTTCACCCTCAATTTGCAACATAAAACGGCGAATTGACTTTAGATTTAAGCTTTTACTCACAATGAGAACATACAAGGGATACACTTGCGCCGATTGCGCCGGAACCGGTCGTCTCACCGCTTATAATAGTGTGCGAGGACGGGCCGCCGGAGGTGGACAGCCCAAAACCCATCTGATATCACCCGCGCCTCTTTCGGAAACGTCCAGGAGCCTGGCCTTTGCAGATCATCGTTCGCGACAACAATATCGATCAGGCGCTCAAGGCGCTGAAGAAGAAGATGCAGCGTGAAGGCATCTTCCGCGAGATGAAGCTGCGCGGTCATTACGAGAAGCCGAGTGAGAAGCGTGCCCGCGAGCGTGCGGAAGCCGTCCGCCGTTACCGCAAACTCCAGCGCAAGCGTCTGCAGCGCGAAGGCGCGCTGCCCGCCGCGAAGAAGTGACGAGAAGCCGAAAGACAAGATTTCGAAAAGGCCGCTCCGCTTGGGGCGGCCTTTTTGTTTGCGCACGCCAGGAGCGCGACGCCGCGGGGCCGGTTTGGCTTGAGGCAGATCAAAGCCCGGGCAGACGCCGAGCCTAGACTTGCCGCATGGCTGACTACCGCGCTCGCGACTCCTCCGGAGTCGACACCCTCCCGGCCCGCCGTGCACCGGATAGCCACGAGGCGTTTGTTCGCGAGGTGCATGACTTTCTTGCGGAGGCGCTGACCGACGATCTGCGCGAGGCGGGACGGCTTACCATCGGGACACATTCGGACCTCGCGGCCTGCCGCATCTGGCATCGCCGGCTTTACGAGCGGGGCTGGATCGCACCGGCATGGCCGGTTGCCTTCGGCGGCACCGGTTGGACGGCACGGCAGCGCTTCGCGTTCGAGCAGGTGTGCGCCGGCAACGATGCGCCCGTCATGTTCGCGGCGGGCCTGCGCAGCATTGGGCCCCTGATCTGCGCCATCGGCAGTGCGGAGCAGCGGGCGCGTTATCTCAAACCCATCCTTTCCGGCGAGGATCTGTGGTGCCAAGGCTTCTCCGAGACGGGCGCGGGATCGGATCTTGCCGCACTGACGACCCGCGCGCGGCGCGACGGCGAGCGCTATATCGTCAACGGCCGCAAGGTGTGGACGACCGGCGCGCATCTCGCCAATCGCATGTTCGCGCTCGTGCGCACGCACAACGACGGCAAGCCGCAGGAAGGCATCACATTCCTTCTGATCGACATGGACAGCCCCGGCCTCACCATCAATCCCATCATCACGATGGACGGCGAGCATGAATTCAACGAGGTGGTGTTCGACGACGTAAGCGTGCCGGTGGCCAACCGTCTGGGCGCGGAAGACGACGGCTGGGCGGTCGCCAAGCAGTTGATGCGCTTCGCGCGCACCAACAACACGAACTCATCGCTCTTGCGGCGGACATGGCGGCGTGTCTGCGCAGCGCGTGCGGAAAATCCCGAGGCGGACCTCGGCAGCCGTTTTGCCGAAGCGGAAATCGCCCTGCAGACGTTCGAGAGCCTGGAATTCCGGCTGCTCAGCGCCGGACGTCTGAGCGGCGATGACGAGGCCGGCTCGTCCTTGATGAAGGTGCAGGCGACCGAATTGCACCAGACATTGACCGAACTGCTCATCGACCTGGCGGGGCCGATGGCGATTGCCGGTGGGTATGCGGTGCAGAAATACCTCGCCACCCGCGCGGCCTCGATCTACTCGGGAACGAGTGAGGTGCACCGCAATCTTCTCGCCAAGCAGGTGATGCGCGGTTAGTCCGCCCCTGCATCGCGCGCCGGTGCCTGCCGCGCTAAGCTTCGCGGCATGACGTTGCTCGACGCATTCCTGCCGGTGTTTCAGTTTCGCGAGCGGCATTCGGTTGTGATCGCGGCGACACCGGCGCGGATATTTGAGGCGCTGAGCGCGCGCGATCTGCTGGGCGACGATCGCATCGTGCGGGCGATGCTTGCTGTGCGGTCGGCACCGGCGGTGCTGTGGCAGAAGCTGCGCGCGGCGCCGCCGCCGGCGAATGCGTCGTTCGGGATGCATAGTTTCGTTCCGCTCGGGCGCGATGGCGATCGCGAGATGGCGTCCGGATTGGCGGGGCGGTTCTGGCGACCGGATGGCGGGCTGCATGTGTTTGGCGAGAGCGATGCGGTCGCGCGTGCCGAAGCGTTTCGTAGGTTCGCGGAGCCGGGTGTAGCGAAGCTGGTGCTCGGCTTTGCGTGCGTGCCGGATGGCCCGAACACAGTGCTGTCGACGGAGACGCGGGTGTGTTGTCCCGATCTGCACTCGCGGGTGCTGTTCACGCCCTATTGGTATGCGATCCGGTTGGGGAGCGGATTTATCCGGATGCGGATGCTGCGCGCGGTGAAGCGGGTGGTGGAGAGCTATCCACAAACACCGATGTCATCCCGGATGTAGCGAAGTGTCAGCTTAGCGGAAGTCCGGGACCCATTCCTCATCAAACTCCGGACGTCCGAAGCGTCGGCCCAAATGGGTCCCGGACCTCCGTTTCGCTGCGCTCCACTTCGTCCGGGATGACAAGTGAGTTTGGTGGAGAGGTTAAGCGCGCGCGAACATCCGTTTTAGCAACGCGCGGAACGCGGGTGGGCGTTCTGTTGTCAGGATGTGTTTGGCGAAGATGCGGCTGACGAAGAAGATCATCGCGACAGTGGTGGCGATAGAGAGGAGTGCGGTGGCCCACAGCTCGGCGCTTGGCGGGTGCGACGGCAGGCGGATCAGCATCAGGAATGGGGTGTAGATCGGGATCCACGAGACGAAGCGCGCGACGTCGCCCGACGGGTCCTGCAGGATGCCGCTGATGAGGAGGTTCGGCAGGATGAGCACGATCATCGCCGGGCCGAGCAGGGCCTGCGCGTCGGCGAGTGAGTTCGCCATGCTGCCGATGCCGAGGAAGATCGTGCCGTAGATCAGGATCTGGCAGAGGAAATAGACGATCAGCAGCGGCAGCAGGTTGACGCCAAGCACCGCGTTGAAGCCGGCGCCGATCATCGGCAGCGCATCGTCGGTCGAGAACAGCACGAGCAGCATCAGCATCGTGCCCCAGGCGAGGATCGTCACCAGCGAGACCGCGATGACGCCGACGAGCTTGCCGGTGAGGATCTGGCGCGGGGTGGCGCAGGAGAGCAGCACCTCGATCATGCGGGAGGATTTCTCCTCGATCACGCCCTGCAGCAGCACGCTGGCGTTCATCATCGAGACGATGAAGAGGAGGATCGCGAGGCCGACGGGAAGATAGCGTGCGACCGTTTCGGCCAGCGCCTGTTGTTTGTTGCTGGAGCGCGTGGGATCGGTGGTTTGCAAGTCGGCGCTGACGTCGAGCGTCTCGGCCCCGCTGGTGCCGGTGGGCACGAGACGGTGCGCTGCCTTCAGGCGCAGCGCGGCGGTGAGCGCCTGCTGCACGGTGTCGGAAAGTTCGCTGTCGCCGGTTTCGGCGGTGAGGAAGTCGGCGTGGTCGTTGCCCTGGCCGAAATCCCGCGGGATCACGACGATGGCGTAGAGCTTGTCCCACTGCACCGGCAGGCCGGCGATCTCCTCGCCTTTCAAGTAGTCGCTGGCGACCTTGTGAAAGAGAGACGGCGGCGCGGTGGCGAGCGGCGCGGGCGTGCGGATCGGCACGAAGCGCGCGACCGGCGGCGTGAACGGCGGGGCGTCTTTCTTGATGTAAGGCTGCAGCACGGCGAGCGCGCTGTCGACGCCGCCATTGGTGCGGAACTGCGCGATCGAGTCTTCGGCGTTCGGCGCCGAGAGGATGGCGGCGAGTTTTGGATCGTTCTGGCTGACACGGCGGGCATCGACATAGGCGGCGGCGTAACTGGAGAGGGCAGTCAGCTGACGCCGCGCGAGATTGCGGGCGAGGACTTCGCGCAGGCTTTCGTCGTAACCGCCGGCCTGGTCCACGATCGTGAAAGGGCGCGGCGGCACCGTCGAGGCCATCCAGCGCGGCACGAAGATGCCGAGCACGATCCACATCGGAAAGACGAGCAGGCTGATGAAGAAGCCGCGGCGCGTGATGTATTTGATGAATTCCTGGCGCGCGATGAGGTAGGTGCGGTTCATGCATTCGCCCTTTCCACCAGCGCGACGAAAATCTCCTGCAGCGACGGCGGCGCGACGTCGAAGTGGCTGAGCTCTGCGCCCGCTTCGAAACAGGCGCCGAGCAGGCCACGGCCGTCGGCACCTTCTTTCAGGTCGATCTCCCACAGCTTCTGGCCGTTGGTGGGCGGAATGACCGCGCTGACGCCCGGCACATTGGCGAGGAAGGTGAGATTGCGGTCGGCGCCGATGCGGGCGCGGTGGGGGAGGAGCGTGCGGGCTTCTTCGAGCGTGCCTTCAAACTGTTTGCACCCCTTCGCCATCACGACGAGACGATGCGCGAGGCGTTCGGCATGCTGCATCGTGTGCGTGGAGAACACGATCGTCTTGCCGCGCGCGGCGAGTGAACGGATGAAGTTCTCCAGCTCGAGCTGGTTCACCGGATCGAGGCCGGAGAACGGTTCGTCGAGGATGAGGAATTCGGGATCGTGCACTTCGGCGGCGAGCAGTTGAACCTTCTGCGCCATGCCCTTGGAGAGGCCCTCGATACGCACGCGGGCGAACTGGCCGAGACCGAAATCCTCCAAGAGCTTGCGGGCGCGGGCGAGCGCATCGGCACGCTTCAGACCTTTGAGCGTGCCGATGTAGGCGATGGCGGCGTCGGCGCGCATGCGCTTGTAGAGGCCGCGCTCTTCGGGGAGGTAGCCGATGCGCTCCCGCACCTGCTTGGCGTCATGACCGAGGATGCGGATGGTGCCGGCATCGGGCGGCAGGATGGAGAGCATCATGCGCACCGACGTGGTCTTGCCGGCGCCGTTCGGTCCAAGGAAGCCGAGAATGTTGCCGGCGGCGAGCGAGAACGACAGATCGTTCACGGCGGTGAAATCGCCGAACCGCTTGGTGACGCCGGAAAGTTCGAGAGCGGCGGACAAATCAGAACCTTGCTGACGGTGCGGCGGGAGCATGCGCGCACATGGCGCTATGTCAACGCTAGCGGCGGGCGGGTAAACAATGTGTTCCACCGCGAGGCCCGCGTCGCATGACCGACATCACCGACCGCATCGAGATTCACGGCGAGGAGACGCTGAGCAAACGGCGCTATGAGCTGCGTTCGGTCGATCTTACCTGGCGGCGAAGCGATGGCGCACGGCAGCGCATGACGCGCGAGGTGTATCTGAAGGGCAATGGTGCGGTGATCCTGCTCTACAACCGCGCGCAGCGGACGGTGGTGCTGATCCGGCAGTTTCGCCTGCCGACCTTCATGAATGGCTATCGCGAGGAGCTGGTGGAGGCGGCGGCGGGGATGCTGGACGATGCCGAACCG
>DATAHD010000608.1:0-2525 GCA_036263395.1 Rhizomicrobium sp.
TCACCCCTCGCCCCCGATAGGGGGAGAGGGGCAGGGGTGAGGGGGCGGTTCAAACCAGATTTCCGATGCAAGAGCTCCGCACCCGCATCAGCACCAATCTCGCCGGCTTTGAGCGCACCGTCATCGATCCGACGGGACGGCGGCGGGCGGCGGTGGCGATCCTTGTTTGTCCGTACAAGGACGAACCGTCGTACATCCTCACGCGCCGCGCGCTGACGATGCGGCGCGGCGCTGGCAACTATGCGCTGCCCGGTGGCAATTGCGATCCGGATGAGGATGTTGTCGATGCGGCCATTCGCGAGGTGCACGAAGAGCTGGGCGTTGCGATCGCGCGCGAGGCGGCGCTCGGGCTGCTCGACGACTTCGTCACACTGGGCGGTCATGTCGTGACGCCGGTGGTCTTGTTCACGACCGAGCGGCTCGAGCTGAAGCCCGATCCGGCGGAGGTGCATGCGGCGTGGTTCCTGCCGCTCAGCGAACTCGATCACCCGCAGGCGCCGCGCCATGTGAAGAATCCGGACGGTGGCGAGCCGATCCTGCGCATGTTCGCCAACCGCGACTGGATCAACCCGCCGACCGCGGCGTGGCTCTATCAGTTCCGCGAGGTCGCCCTCTACGGCCGCGACGCGCGGGTGCATGCGGTCGGGCAACCAAGCTGGACGCGTTGATCTCCCCCACCGCGCGCGGAGCGCGGGGAGGGGGCTGAGCGAAGCGAAGGGGGCGGGCCAAAGCGCAAGCGCTTTCATCCCAGACGGCTGGGATTGTGCGGTGTCGTCAAACAAACGCGGCTTTGCCGTGTAAGCCCGCCCCCTTCGCTTCGCTCAGCCCCTCTCCAACACGTTGGAGGGGGGAAAGTTAGCGCTCTAGCAGCTCCGGCAATTCCGCCAGCGTCTTGATCTCGATGTCCGGTTTGCCGGGAAGGCGTTCGGGGCGCTGGGCGTAGCGGTTGCACCAGACGACGCGCATGCCGAAGGCGGAGGCGGCGTAGGCGTCCCAGCCGTTTGAGGACTGGAAGGCGATTGCCTCGGCCGGAACGCGGAGTGTGTCGACGGCGATCTGATAGACCTTCGGGCTCGTCTTGAACGCCTTCACGGAATCCACCGACAGCACCGCGTCGAACAGGCCGTTCAATCCGGCGTGCGTGATAGACGCGTCGAGCATCGCGGGTGCGCCGTTGGAAAGGATGGCGGTCGAGAAGCCCATCGCGCGCAACCGGTGCAGCATGTCCGGCACCTCTGCAAAGGCATCGAGTTTGTAGTAGAGCGCCATCAGCGGCGTGCTCAGCTCCGCCGGAAGGCCCAGTGTCTCGAGCGCGAAATCCAGCGCGTCGCGCGTCACCGCCGCAAAATCGACGTAGCGGTCCTGCAACGTGCGCAGCCAGGTGTATTGCAGCTGCTTGTCGCGCCACAGCGTGGTCAGAGCCGCCCGCTGCGCCGCCGGCACGTCCGGGCAGCGCGCGGCCGCGGAGGCGAAATCGAACACGGTGCCGTAGGCGTCGAACACGCAGGCGCGGATGCCGGTCAGTTTTTGCATACCATTCCCTCGCGTCAGCGCCCCACCGGTTGGATTGTGTCACGCAGGAGTGCCACAATCCGCCGGAAAAGACACAGGGCCGGAAACATGAGCGACGCGATCACCCCATTCACCCTCGCCATCCCGCAGGCGCAGCTGGACGATCTCAACCGGCGGCTCGATGCGACGCGGTGGCCCGAGAAAGAAACCGTCGACGACTGGGAGCAGGGCTCGCCGCTCGCGAAGGTGCAGGCGCTGTGCGAGCACTGGCGGCACAAGTATGACTGGCGCAAGTTCGAGGCGAAGTTGAACGCATTCGGTCAGTTCAAGACCGAGATCGACGGTCTCAACATCCACTTCCTGCATGTGAAGTCGAAGCATGCGGATGCGATGCCGCTGATCCTGACGCATGGCTGGCCGGGTTCGGTGGCGGAGTTCATGAAGGTGATCGGCCCGCTCACCGATCCGGAAGCGCATGGCGGCAAGGCGAGCGATGCGTTCCACGTCGTGGCGCCGTCGCTGCCCGGCTATGGCTTCTCCGAGAAGCCGAAGAAGAACGGCTGGGGCGTGCCGCGCATTGCGATGGCGTGGATCGCGCTGATGCAACGGCTCGGCTACACGCGCTGGGTGGCGCAGGGCGGCGACTGGGGCTCGGCCGTCACCACCGCGATCGGCGTGATCAATCCCGATCCGTGCTGCGCCATTCATGTGAACATGCCGCTGGCGCAGCCTACGGCGGAGGATCTGCAGAACATCGGCCCGCGCGAGCAGGCGGCGCTCGATGCGTTGACGCATTATCGCGACAAGGACTCCGGCTACTCGAAACAGCAGAGCACGCGGCCGCAGACGCTAGGCTATGGCCTGGTGGATTCGCCGGCGGGTCAGGCGGCGTGGATCTACGAAAAGATGTGGGCGTGGACGCACAACGACGGCAATCCGGAAAGCGCCCTCACCATGGATGAGATGCTGGACAACATCATGATGTATTGGCTGCCCGCCACCGGCGCGTCGTC
>DATAHD010000609.1:0-3884 GCA_036263395.1 Rhizomicrobium sp.
GGCCGACGCCATCCTTTCGGTCGACGACGGCGCAGAAGTTCGCGCCGGCGACGTTCTTGCCCGTATTCCGACGGAAGGCGCCAAGACACGCGACATCACGGGCGGTCTGCCGCGCGTGGCGGAGCTGTTCGAAGCGCGCAAGCCGAAGGAAGCAGCGGTGCTTGCGGAAACCGACGGGTTCGTCGAGTTCGGCAAGGACTACAAGAACAAACGTCGCGTCATCGTGAAGCCGAAGAACGAGAAGATCGATCCGACCGAATACCTGATCCCCAAGGGCAAGCACATCAGCGTGCGCGAGGGCGATTATGTGGAGAAGGGCGATTACATCGTCGAAGGCAACCCGTCGCCGCACGACATCCTGCGCATCAAGGGCGTGGAAGAACTCACGGTTTATCTCGTGAAAGAAATCCAGGACGTCTATCGACTGCAGGGCGTGAAGATCAACGACAAGCACATTGAAGTGATCTGCCGCCAGATGATGCAGAAGCAGGAGATCACCGACGGTGGCGACACCACGCTGTTGGTCGGCGAACAGGTCGACTTGATCGAACTGGATGAGGCCAACAAGAAGGCGCTCGAGGCCGGTGGCAAGGTGGCCGAAGGCCGTCCGGTGCTGCTCGGCATCACCAAGGCGTCGCTGCAGACGCGCTCGGTGTTCTCCGCCGCGTCGTTCCAGGAAACGACCCGCGTCCTCACCGACGCCGCCGTCAACGGCAAGGTCGATACGCTGGAAGGCCTCAAGGAAAACGTCATCGTCGGGCGTCTCATCCCGGCCGGCACCGGCGGCGCCATCGCGCGTCTGCGTCAGGTGGCGACGGAACGGGACAAGGCGATCCAGGACGAGCTGGCAAAGAACCAGCCGGCCCAGATCGAAGGCCCAGTCGCGGCGGAGTAAGCCGCAACCGATTGACGCTCAGGAAGGAAGGGGCCGGTGGCAACACCGGCCCTTTTTCTTTGATTAGAAGTGATCGGGTTGCCATACGACGCGTGCTTGCGTCGTGGCTTCGGGCTTGTCGGAAAAGGGGGTGTAGCGCCAGGCGTGAGCGCAAACGGTCGCTGCTTTGTCGAGCTCCGCGTTGCCGCTGCTTTCGGCAACCGTCGCAGATTTGACGGAGCCATCTGGCAGAACCGTTATCGTCAGGATTGTCGGCCCGAGTGGACCTCTGGCGATTTCTCGAGCGTTTTCGCTACGGAGACAAACGCCAGCAGTGGCCACCGACGTAAAGGCAAGCACCATGATCGCTGCAAGGAGAAGCGCTTTCATAAATGTCTTCCGCATGACTGGCAGCATGATAGCGTGAACGCTCTCAGGGAGAAACGCACATGCGCCTGCGCCAGATCGCTTTCGTTGCTCAAGATCTCGAACCGATTGCAGCACAGCTGCACGCCGCGTTCGGTCTCAACGTCGCCTATCGCGATCCCGGCGTCGGCATCTTCGGTCTCGTCAATGTCGTGATGCCATGCGGCGGCGACTTCATCGAAGTGGTGCAGCCTGTGAAAGACGATGCGTCTGCGCTCCGCTACTGGAAGCGCCGCGGCGGCGATGCCGGTTACATGCTGATCTTCCAAGACTCGAACGCACTCGCGCATCGCGATCGCCTGAAAGCACAAGGCATCCGCCTCATCGCGGAGCATGAGACGCCGCAATACACCTTCACCCACTTCCATCCCGGCGACTTCAACGGTGTGCTCACCTCCATCGACACCGAAGGCGACGGCTCGTCGTGGCAGGACCCGATGGGCAAATGGCCGCCCGCCGGCAAGGACTGGAAAAACCACCTCGCGCCCGCCGAAACCGTCGGCATCGTGGGCGCCACGGTGCAGTTCAAGGACCCCGAAGCCATCGCCAAACGCTGGGGTGAGTTGTTCCAGACCCCACGCGAAGGCACCACCCTGCTGTTCGACGGCGCGAAGGTAAAATTCGTCGAACCCGTCGATGCCGATGGCACCGGCGTTGTCGGTGTCGACGTCGCTGTGAAGGACCCCGCCGTTGTTCTGGCACGCGCCAAAGACGCTGGCATCCCTGTGAAAGACGGCAAGGTGATGATCTGCGGCGCTGCGTTCACGCCTGTGAAGAGCTAACCTCTCACGCTTGCGGGAGAGGACGCTCATCGCGCAGCGATGAGCAGGTGAGGGGAAGTCACCGCCCCACAAACTTCGGCTTGCGCTTCTCCACCTTCGCGCGAAACGCCTCGCGCGTGTCTTCCGTCTTGAAGATGTCGATGTGATCGCGGCTCTCCAGCGCGATGAAATCACGAAATGACATCCGCTCGGCTTCGTTGAAGTGCGCCTTCATCAAGCGCAGCGCAATCGGCGCCGCATCTGCGATCCGCTGCGCCACCCCGCGCACATCGTCATAGATCGTCTCGTCGGCAAACACCTTCGACACCAGCCCGGCGCGCAGCGCCTCTTCGGCGTCGATCTTACCCGGCATGAAATACAACTCGCGCGCCTTCGCTGGCCCAACGATGCGGGGCAGGGACCACGGCCCGCCCATGTCGCCCGCCACACCGACGTCCAGAAATGCTGTGTTGAACCGCGCCGAGGGCGCCGCAAAGCGCAGATCGCACCCCAGTGCCCAGCCAAGCCCTGCGCCGGCACACCCACCACGGATCGCCGCGATCGTCACCGCCGGCATCTCGTGCAACAGCACCGGCACGAGAAAATCCTCCGGCGTCAGCGCGGAGCGCGCCGAGGTATCGCCGCTCGCCGTCACGTTCAGATCGGCGCCGGGGCAGAAATCCGCCCCTTCGCCTTTCAGGATCAGCACCCGCACCGATTTGTCGTCGGCGCACTTGCGCAGGATCGCACAGATCTCCGGCAGCATGCTCGACGTCATCGAGTTACGCCGCGTCGGCCGGTTGATCGTCACCGTCGCAATCGCACCATCCACGGCATACAGAACGTCATCGCTCATCGGCTTCACTCCCCATGTGTTGTTGGCGCTGCGCGCTCATGCGCTTCTCGCGGAATCCAGTACGGCTGATCCGGATAACGCCCGGCCAGAATATCGGGCAGCCACGCCGCCAGGACTTCCGGATAAACCTGCTCTGCAGCCGCCGCGATCTCCGCGACGGTAAACCAGCGCATGTCCTTGATCACTTCGCGCTCAAGATCGGTCCAGCCGTCGAACGTCAGCGCCGTCGTCGGCGCATGCGCAACGATGTAGGTCTCGCGGAAATAGAGCGGCTCGCCATCCACGGTGATGACGACATCGTCCCACCACACCACCGGGCCAAGCGTGACATCGGTCAGCCCGGTCTCTTCGCGGATCTCGCGCAACGCGGCCTCGGCAACGCTCTCACCGGGATCGCGCCCGCCACCGACGGTCGCCCAAAACACCTTGGCGCCGTTCAGCCGTTTATCGTGGAAGCGGATCAGCAGGATCCGCTTGTCCGGTCCGATCAGAAGCACTCGTACGGTAGGCCGTTCGCGCATGCCACCATCCTAACCGGACGGCGGCACGCGCAACACGGTCACGCTGCGGTAGGTTCGGCCCGCATATTCACCGGCATGATCGTCGAAACGATCACCGCCAGGATGAACGTGAGCAGCAGGCTGACCACGATCACCGCGCCGGTCGGCAGGTCGAAAAGCGACGACGCGATCAATCCGACCACATAACCGATCAGGCCAACCGCATACGCCACCCAAAGCCGCGACTTCTCGGCGAACCGCTTCGCCGCCAGCGCCGGCACGATCAGGCTGGCGAACACCAGATACACCCCGACCAGCTGTACCGACTGGGTCACGACCAGTGCGAACAGGACATAGAACCCGATCTGTCCAAGCCGCTGCCGGAAGCCGAACCATGCCACCAGCGCCGCGGCATACAGCACTGCCACTGGGATCAGCGACTTCGGCAACACCCACAGTATCTGCCC
>DATAHD010000610.1:0-3038 GCA_036263395.1 Rhizomicrobium sp.
AAAGGCTCAGAGGAGCGCATCCTCTCGGGCGATCCTTACGCTATGGAAGTTGCGATCTGCTTCCTCGAGTGCCGGCCCTATTTCTTCGGTTCGGGCTATACGTTCGACCGTCTCGTGAAGCTGTGCAAACGTGCCCCATTATCAGAGCACCAACGCCAGCGCTTTGATCGCTTTCTGGTTCGTCTCGCCGAATGGAAAGCGAGCAATCCGCGAAGTCCTGATCTACGGTGGGAGAAGCAAAACACCCGCCGGCAAAAACGAAACATACGAGGAAACACCCCATGACCATCCGCACCCCGCTCTGCGACATGCTCGGCATCAAATATCCCATCATGCTCGCAGGCATGGGCGGCGTTTCGTATGGCGAGCTCGCCGCCGCGGTGTCGGAAGCCGGCGGCTTCGGCTGTCTCGGCATGGCCGGCCGTTCGCTCGACGACATCAAGCGCGAGATGAAGATCACGCGCGACAACACCGACAAGCCGTTCGGCGTCGATCTCCTCGCCGCCGTGCCGGAGTCGCTGGAGCGTGCTGCCGACATCATCATCGAAGGCGGCGCAAAGGCGTTCATCTCCGGCCTCGGCGTGCCGCCGCCGCATCTCATCAAGAAATTCCACGACGCCGGCCTGAAGGTGATGAACGTCAACGGCGCGGTGAAGCATGCGAAGTCCGCCGAACGCGGCGGCCTCGATGCCGTCGTGGCGCAAGGCACCGAAGCCGGCGGCCACACCGGGCGCATCGCCGGCATGGCGCTCATTCCGCAGATCGTCGATGCGGTGAAGATTCCGGTGATCGCGGCCGGTTCGATTGTCGATGGTCGCGGCCTCGCCGCTGCGCTGGCGCTCGGCGCGCAGGGCGTCTGGATGGGCACGCGCTTCATCGCCTCAACCGAGGCGCATGCCGGTGGCCTCTACAAGCAGGTGATCGTCGACGCCGGTGACGAAGACACCATCATCACCCGCTCCTACTCCGGCAAGCCGATGCGCGTGTTCAAGAACGAGTGGACCGCCGACTGGGAAAGCCGCCCGCAGGACATCA
This sequence comes from Rhizomicrobium sp., assembly GCA_036263395.1. Lineage (GTDB taxonomy): Bacteria > Pseudomonadota > Alphaproteobacteria > Micropepsales > Micropepsaceae > Rhizomicrobium. Next base: position 1,036 of record DATAHD010000610.1, read on the forward strand.
AGCCGTTCCCGCAGCAGTCGATGATGTCGAGCCAGGCCGGCGTGATGGGCGGCATCGGCGGCCAGATCGAAGGTCTCGACATCAAGTCGTCGGCCTTCGCAATGGGCCAGGGCGCCGGTGCGATCCACGAAGTGAAGCCGTCGCGCGAAATCATCGCCGAGATCATGGAACAGGCCGAAGCGGTCATCGCGAAGATGGCAGCGCTGGCGAAGGCGCATGCCTGACGAAGAAAAAGCTGCCGCTTGCAGCGTCCCGCTTAGTGCTTGGCGAACTAGAAGGCGATGAGGAGCACATCGCCAAGCACGATCACGCCAAGGCCGGCAATCACGAGGCCAGAGATGCGGTTGATCAGCTGCATCGTGCGGTCGGAGATGCTGTGATGCAGGCGGCCGATGAGGGTCGCGAGCGTCAGCCACCACAGCGTCGATCCGCCCGTCACACCGGCGACGACAAACAGCGGGTCGATACCGTCGAGCGGCCCGGTGAAGCCGCTCATCGCAGAGAACGCGGTGGTGAACCCGAACACGGTGCCGGGATTGGTGATCGCCAGTGCAAAGGTCGATGCGATCGAACCGACCACCGACGAGCGCCCGGCGAGGCGCGTGTTGATGCCCGCCGCATCGCGCGCATGTGGCTGGGTGATGAACGCGCGGTAGCCGAAGAACACCAGCAGCGCGCCACCGATCAGCTGCAGCCAGATGCGCTGCCCGGCGATGAGGTCTTGCAGCCATGCCAGGCCGAAGCTCACCACCGCCGCGAAGATGCCGTCGGCAACCGCCGCGCCGAGGCCGGCCAGAAAACCGTAGATCGTGCCGTAGGCCAGCGTCCGGCGAATGCACAGCAGGTTCACCGGCCCGATAGGCAGCGCCGCGAAGAACCCGACAAACGCACTCGCAAGGAGGACGGTAACGGCGTGCATGTGGTGAGACTAGATCTCGACCACGAGACGCCCGCGCACCTTTCCGGCCAATATGTCGTCGGCCGCCTGACGCACCCCGGAGAGCGGAATGGTCTGGGTCATCGACGCCAGCTTCTTCACGTCCAGATCCTGTCCCAGCCGCTCCCACGCGCGCTTGCGCTTCGCCATCGGCGCCTGCACCGAGTCGATGCCGAGCAGCGAGACATTGCGCAGAATGAAGGGCGCAACGCTGGTCGGCAGATCCATACCGGCCGCCAGACCGCACGCCGCAACGGCGCCGCCGTACTTCGTCGAGGCAATGACATTCGCCAGCGTCTTCGAACCGACACTATCGACGCCGGCGATCCAGCGCTCCTTGCCGATCGCACGCGGATCGACGCTGAGTTCGGCGCGCGGGATGATCTCCGATGCGCCCAGTTCTTTCAGATAGCCCTCTTCTTCCGGACGCCCGGTCGATGCGATCACGTGATAGCCAAGCTTGGCGAGCACCGCGACAGCGACAGAGCCAACGCCACCAGCAGCACCCGTCACGACAACCGAGCCCTGCGCAGGCGTGATACCAGCGTCTTCGAGCGCAATCACGCACAGCATCGCGGTGTAACCCGCGGTGCCGATCGCCATCGCTTCGGCGGCGGTGAATTGTTTCGGCAACGGCACCAGCCAGTCGCCCTTCACGCGCGCCAGTTCGGAGTAGCCGCCGAAATGCGTCTCGCTCAGGCCGTAGCCGTTGAGCACGACCTTGTCGCCCGGTTTGAAGTTGGGGTTCGACGATTCTTCCACCGTGCCGGCGAGATCGATTCCGGGAATCATGGGGAACTTGCGCGCGATCGGCGCGCGGCCGGTCAGCGCCAGTCCGTCCTTGTAGTTCACGGTCGAGTGAGACACCGCCACCACGACATCCCCTTCCATCAAATCTGCGAGCGTCAGTTCAACGTCTTCCGCAGTCTGGGTGTTCCCATCCTTCTTCAGGAGGATGGCCTTGAAGGGACTTTTCATCGTGGAGCTACCGCGTTGGAATTGCAGGACAAAGGCGAAATACAGAACGCATTCGCGAAGGAAGGTCTAACAGGAACCGTCCAGCGGC
>DATAHD010000611.1:0-5318 GCA_036263395.1 Rhizomicrobium sp.
ACTTCATCGACCATTTGTGAACGCTGGACCGTGACCTGGCCTTTGCGCTCGCTGACATAGTCGGCGTGGCTGGCGGTCAGAGCTTCGTCGGTGTTGGCGAGTTCGGCGCCGCGGACGAGGTCCTTGATCTGAAGCTCGCCCTTGGCGCGTTCGTCCGGACCTTCGACGATGGCGGCGGCGGCACCGCGCTTGTCGGCGTATTTGAACTGATCGCCCATCTTGCCGGTACCGACGTAGGCCTCGGCCCGGATGCCGGCGGCGCGCAGCTCGCGCACCAGCGCGAAAGACGGCGCGGGGTCTTTCTTGTCGAACACGGTGACGACGACGAGCGGCTCTGTCTGCGCGACCGCCGCCTTGCGCATCTGCAGCGCAGTGAGGAGGCGGCTGACACCGATGGAGAAGCCGACCGCCGGGACCTGCTGGCCGGTGAAGCGGGCGACGAGATCGTCGTAGCGGCCACCACCGCCGACGGAGCCGAACACCACCTCCTGCCCCTTCTCGTTCTGCACGGGGAAGGTGAGCTGCGCTTCGAAGACCGTGCTTGTGTAGTACTCGAGTCCGCGAATGATGCTTGTGTCGAGCTGAACGCGGTCGGCATATTTCGCGTCATTCACGAGAGCCAGAATTGGCTCAAGGCTTTTGATAGCTTCGACGCCGGTGTTTCCGACGCCTTGTTCCGGAGCAATTCGGTTCCACCACTTAAACAACGCGTCGCCCGACGTGTCGCTTGGTGCCTCGCTTACGAACATGAGAATGCGGCTGATTTGATCGTCCGAAAGCTCAGAGCCCTTGGTGAAATCACCGCTTTCGTCTTTGCGTCCCTTACCGAGAAGCGCGCGTACACCCTCAATACCGACGCGATCAAGCTTATCGAGCGATCTTAGAACTGAAGCGCGACGTTCAAGGATTTCCGGAGAACCTTGCAACGGCAGGCCGGCGGCTTCGAGCACGCCGTCGAGGAGTTTGCGGCTGTTGAGTTTGATGGCGTAGTCGCCACGGCTGAGGCCGAGGGCTTCGAGCGTGTCAGCGAACATCATCACCATCTCCGCATCGGCGGCGGGTGAGTTGGTACCGACGGTGTCGGCGTCGCACTGGATGAATTCGCGGAAGCGGCCGGGACCCGGTTTGTCGTTCCGGAACACGGTGCCGATCTGATAGCGGCGGAACGGCTTGGCGAGGTCCTGAAAATTCTCCGCCACATAGCGGGCGAGCGGCGCGGTGAGGTCGTAGCGCAGCGAGACCCACTGCTCGTCCTCATCGCGGAATGAGAAGACGCCTGCGTTGGGACGGTCGACATCCGGCAGGAATTTGCCGAGCGCGTCGGTGTATTCGACGAACGGGGTTTCGAGGGCGTCGAAGCCATAGGAATCGTAGGTCCGGCGGATGACATCCAGCATCTGCCGTTCGGCCGCGAGTTCGCCCGCGGCGCGATCGCGGAATCCGCGGACCGTGCGAGCCTTGGGGCGGGATTGTTTCTCTTTGGCCATGACTGCTTTTCAAAAATGAGCGGTTTCCATAATGGAGCCCGCGATTCCTGTCCTTCTCTTTCTTCTGAGACCAGAATGGCATCACTAGGTATATAAGTCAATAAATTTCGTACAAAAATAGAATATTTTCATCTAAGCTATTGAAAATAAAGGGTTCGCGCAGAGGCGCAGAGACGCAGAGGGCTGGGGAGACGCGGCGGTTGGCGACGTGCGGCATCAAATAGCGGAGAGGGTTCACGCGGAGGCGCGGAGAGGCGGGGGGGGCGCGAGGCCTAGATGCATCAAAAGAGTGAGCCGAGCGAATGGTCGGCGAACTATGCGCGCCAATATCCCCCTCCGCGCCTCCGCGCGAAAGCGGGCCGGTGTTCAGGCGAAGCCGGTCAGCAGGATTTTGAAGAGCGCCACATAGACGAGGGCACAGAACGCAACAGCGGGGGAGACCCACCAGTCGGGCGGCAGGTTACGGCGCCAGGCTTCGAAGACGTTGCGCACCGGCGTGGCGATCGCCTGCACAGAGATAAGGGCTTTGCCCTCCCCGAACAGCGATACTGCCTTTGCCGATAAACTGCGCACTGTCTCGCTCCCTTCTGGAGACGACAGATAAGGGCGCAAGTATTGATTCAAAGACCTTCAGAAAGCCCTAACGGGATTGCGCGCGGCGCAGAGCTTGTAAAGCCCTGCGCCGCGTGCGGGATGAATGTGCGTCAGGAATTGTCGAACGTGAGATACAAATGGCCGCCGGATTCCATCTGATGGACGAAACTTGTATCGAAGCCGTGAAACGTGACGGTCTGTTCGTTGGAGCTGTCGCCATATTCGATGACGAGATAGGCCTCGCCGCCCGAGTTTGTGAGGTTGTGACTGCTGGCACCCGAGAGATCGATGTCGACGGTGTCGCCGTACTCCCAATCCATGATGATGGCATCCGAGACGTTGCCACGCCGGGGGTGTTGGCGAAGTGGAAAGTGTCGTGGCCAGCGCCGCCATACAGCGTGTCCGTGCCGTAAATACCGCCGTTTGCGACTGAAAAATAGAGACAGGCTTCGAGGATAGGTGGTCAGAAAATCAGGGAGAAGATACCAACCCAAGATGCCAGCCCGAGCGCGAAGGCGGGGATGACCCACCATCCGGGTGGGAAGTGAGAGTCGCGGCCGAATTCGCTCCACTCGTATTCGTAAGTGGGCATCATCGGGATCGCGCGAGCGGCACGACCGGTACGGATGGTTCCGAGATACATGGTGCGATGCGCCATTGTCTCAATATCCAGGCCGAAGCCTGTCACCTCTCGATTAGATAATCATGAGAGGGAAACACCGTAAGTAGATGAACGTATCCATTCGAAATTTTCGTCACGTTTGGAACGATTTTTCCTGCGGGCCGTGTCTGCGGCGCGACGGTGTGTAGGGTGCAGTATTACGCGAATGTTGGCACGCGCACTGTGCGATAGGGTGCCGCGCGCGAAAGCGAATCGGTGAATACAGCGCAGAAGTAAAAAAAAAGAAGGCGCCCGGTTGAGGGCGCCTTCCAGAACTTTGCGATTGCTCTTTTTCTTAGAATGTCTTCGTCAGCTTCACGCCGTAGGTACGTCCCAGCGTGGTTGCAACAGCCCCGTTGCCGAACATGAACTGCACCGGCTTCGAGTCGGTCGCATTTTTGATGTAGGCGACCAGGCGGGTGTCTTCTTCGAATACGACACCAGCCGTTGCATCGAGCTTTGTCAGGCTGTCGTACTTGATCGTGTTGGCGGTATCGAGCCAGCCACCGTTCTCCAGCCGGAGGTTCGCGGTCGCGACGAACGCAAAGCGATCGTCGATCGGCGTATCCACCGCCGCACCGATGTTGAACGTCGTGGTGCGGGTATACGGGACCATCTTGCCGCCAACCGGCGTGCCGTAAGACGTACCCGAGCCCGTCAGCTTGGGATCGAGCCAACCGACGCTCGCGTTCGCGCTGAGCCAATCGGTGACATGCGCGAGCAGTTCCAGCTCGGCACCCCACGTGCGCGCATCGCCGACGTTGGCAAGATAGGTGAAGCCCAGCACGGGCGGTGCGACCGGATCAGGTTGCGCCAGCAGTAGGTTCGACTGCGTCATATAGAAGACGTCGCCGTTCAACCCGACGTTGCCATCTGCGAAGACGGACTTGAAGCCGACTTCATAGTTGTCAGCCGTTTCCTGATCGTAAGGGATCAAGGCCGGTGTCGTGGTGGTGGTGTTGAAGCCGCCGGCGCGGAAGCCCGTGCCATAGGTCGCATACCAGGTCATTGTGTCCGAAGACTTGTAGCGCAGCGTCACCGTCGGCGCGGTGTAGCTGAAGGTCGGCGAGTCCGTCGTGGTGAACGAGCCCAGGAACGACGAGTTGACGGCCGCCCACAGCGGATCGAGCGGCGATACCGGATCGCTGTCGATCGGCAGCTGGAGGTAATTCAACTTTCGCCTGTCTTCGCTCCAGCGCAAGCCGCCGGTCAGTTCGAACTGCTCGTTGATGTGCCACGTCACTTCGCCAAAGGCAGAGATCGAACGCGTGGTGAAGTTCGTGCCGGGATTCGGAAGACCGAAGTAGCCGGTGCTGACAATCGGCGGTCCAAAGCCCAACAGGTCGCCGAGGTCTGCCGAAGTCTGGAAGATGCGCGAGAAATCGAACGTCTCGTCGAAGTAGGAAACACCGCCAATCCAGGTGATCGGCTGATCCTGCGGCGAGGTCCATAGACCTTCGACGTAGAAATCCTTCACCCCTTCGTCGCGGTGCAACACCTGCTGCAGATAATACTTGGCCACGGGATCAGAGGCGTCCGGCGTCAGCCCTGTCGCATCCTGATCTTCGATGCCCTTCAGATGGTAGTCGCGATACGACGCCAGAAGATTGAAGCGGCCCCAGCCATCGCTGTCATACGTAGCGACCTGCGACACGTAGAACTGATGATCCTTCGACCGGTTCGGTGTGTCGCGCTGGATGGTCTTGGGTGTTTCCGGTGCACCGTGCGCGCCGAAAATCTGCGTCACGCCAAGCGGCGCATAGGACCGGTTGGAGGGTCCTTCCACGTCTTCGTACTCAACCGACCAGACGATGTTGAACTTCGGCGTGATATCTGCCTTTGCCGACAGACGACCGCCCCAATCGTGGCCGCGATCAATCTGCTCATTCAGCGTGATGTTGTAGTATTCGCTGCCCGTCTGGTTGAACCACCACGCGGCACCGCGCACCGAGAAGTTATCGCTCAGCGGAACGGTGTATGCACCTTCGAGTTCGGTGCGGTTGTAGTTGCCGTATTTGGCAGAGGCATAACCGCCCGCCACATCTGTCGGCATCTGATAGATCACGTTGACCGCACCACCGACGGCGTCACGTCCATAGAGGCCTGCCTGGGGACCGCGGAGAACTTCCACGCGGTCGAGATCGACCTGCGAGCCCAGATTGGTGCGCTGGCCGCCGTAGTAGATGCCGTTGCGATAGAGGCCGAAGTTCGGCTCGGCCTGAGCATCGACCTGACGGATACCGCGGATGTTGATGAAGGTGTTGAAGTGCTGCGGGTCGTCCGGCACGACCGCATTCGGGATCATCTGGATAAGCGATCCGATATCGGTGATGCCCTGCTTGCGCAGATCATCGCCCGACAGCGCGGTGACGGTCACCGGCGCGTCGAGCAGGGTTTCTTCCTGACGGCGGGCGGTGACGGTGACGGTTTCGATTCCGTCGGCGGCCGCTTTATCGGCGGCGATACCGACGACGAGCGATGTCGCGCCGGCGGTGGTCAAAAGAAAACGGCGAAGATTTCTGTGCGCGCGCATGAGGCCCCTCTCGCGTATAAACAGTGTTCATATTGAGGGGTGT
>DATAHD010000612.1:0-18220 GCA_036263395.1 Rhizomicrobium sp.
TGAATCCGGAAAGCTTGCGCACAAACTGCAGCGCGCTCGCATGGATCTCGTCATCCGTCGCCGGCGGCTTGAAATTGGCGAGCAGCTTGATGTTCCGGCACATGATGTTCTCCGTCGATAGCGCTCACTCAGTATAGGCGAATTCCAACGTTCGCCGTTATCATGACGTCTGCCATTGGAACCCGCCGCCATGTCTCGCGCCTTCGTCAAGGAAACCGCCAACGCCGCGCCGCCGCCGGAGCGGATGGTCACCGAGGGGCCGAACCCGGTGACGGAGGCGGGCCATGCCCAGATCGTGGCTGAGGTCGCGCGGCTCGAGGCGGCGCTTGGCGTCGAGAGCAACGTCCTGCTGCGCGAAACGCTGGAGCGCGACCTGCGCTACTGGGCCGTGCGCAAGGCGAGTGCTGAGGTGCAGCCGCCGCCCGCCGGCGACGTCGCCGCGTTCGGTGCGAAAGTCACCTTCACCCGCGCCGGCCGCCGCCAGACCTATCGCATCGTCGGCGAAGACGAAGCCGATCCCGCCAAGGGCCTCCTCAACGTCCGCAGCCCGCTCGCCGCAGCCCTCCTCGGCGCGGGTCCGGGCGACATCGTCGATTTCCAGGGCGGCGAGCTCGAAGTTACCGCCGTCGAGAGCTGACCCTCGCCGCTTTTTATCGTACGCAATTCGTTCTATATACGGGCTGAGGCTGCGCTTTTGTGGTTTGGAGTTCAGTCGCTTGGTGAGCCCTTCGACCGGCCTTATTCCCGTTGGATCGAGAAGAGGGGAGGGGTACCCCTCCATTTCGCAAAACAACCTCCGAACAAATTTATCGTATTTTCAAATACTTATATAAATCACGGCTCGCGATCCCCCCAGAGAACCTGTCACCCTCACACACAACATCCAGGCGGGCTTGCGTCCGTCTGAATTGTTCTGTTTGTGGCCCAATAGGACATTGACTTTCTATAAAATCCTACATATCATGAACCGAAATAGCAATGGAATCATGGTGGTAGGGATGGTAGGGCACACTTCAAAGGCGAAACCGGCATTTGCCGAGGCGGAGCTGGCACGGGAGGCGCGGCGCATCTTCCGCTATCTGGCGGAGCGGGATGCCCGCCTGACCGCCGTCAGCACCGACTGGTATGCCCTGCATCACGGCGCCCGGATGGAGCGGCGGGTGCAGAAAGTGGCGGCCGCCGCGGTCGATCGCTTCTTCCGCAATGGCTGGCTGTCGCGCAGCGAGCCGGTGGGTAGCTTCGTGCTCAGCGACGCCGGCAAGGGCTGGCTCGCGCGCGCCGAATGCGCCGACGCCGATCCGTTTCAGGCGCAGCATCAACTGCTGGTGCCCGCGCGCGTGAAAGACGATCGCGGCATCCCGCAACCGGTGACGGTGAACCAGGCGGAGGATCCGCTCGGCTATCTCCTCTACCGCCGCGTCGTCACGCGCGAGCAGTATGAGGCGGGCGAGCGTCTGCGCCGCGACTACACGTTCTCCAAAATCGCACCGCGCCTCGGCATGGATTTCACGGCGGAGGTCGTTTCGAAGAGCCGCAATCCGTCCGTCGTGCTCCCCGATCTCGCGATCGCCGCCGGCCAACGCTTCCGCGCCGCACTCCGCCTGCTCGGCCCCGATCTCTCCGACATTGCCTTCGACGTCTGCTGCGCCCTCAAAGGCCTCGAAGATGTGGAGACCACCCGCGACTGGCCGCGCCGCTCCGCCAAAGTCGTCCTCGCCCTCGCGTTAGACCGCCTCGCCACCCACTACGGCCTCGCCACCACCGCCCCCGCCCGCGGCGCGATGCGCAGCTGGACGCTGGAGGAGGGGGATTAGAGAGAAATCGCGGTTCAAATGCACAAATCGCGAAAAGCTATGCGATCTGAATGCTTTGACCCTCTTTCTATTAAGCCGTCATGGCCGGTCGACCCGGACCCCGGACTTGTTCCGGGGGAAGGGCGTACCGGCCACCCATTGCCTCAACTGGTCAAGACCTACACTCGCTCGTCACACATCGAGGCAATGGATCACCGGGATGCCCTACGCTGCGCTACGGGTCACCCGGTGATGACGACGTTGTGTGTGGAGAGGGAAGAACTACGTCCCCAACTTCAGCAAATACCGATGCACCCCATCCAGCACCAGCTCGCTTTTCTGGTTATGCACCGTCGCGCGCATCGTCACGATGCCGGTCGTGCGCTGCGGCACCAGTTCGGTGATCTCCAACGCCGGATACAGCGTGTCGCCGGGAAACACGCCTTTCAAAAACTTCGCGCTGACATCGATGAACCCGATCAGGCTCTCGCCGATGACATGCGGAAACAGTCCCGATCCCGCCGCGGTGAAGCTCAGCACCTGCAGCCCGTGCGCCAGCGGTGCCGGATAGCCCAGCCGCTTGCAGTACTCGACGTCGTAGTGGATCGGATGGTTGTCCAGGCTTACCGCCTGAAACGCCGCGAAGTTCGCCACATCGATGGTGCGCGACGGGCTGCGGAAGATTTCGCCGACTTTCAGTTCCGCAAACCCGCGGATCGGCATGACGGTGTGCGTGGTGGGATCGAAACTCTCCGGCATGCGGCGCCCTTTCGCTGTGACGCGCGATTGGCGTCACAGCGGGGCGTCAAGTCAATCGCGTCAGTCGCGCGCCGCCAGTTGCGCGAACCGCTTGTGCCGGCTCGCCTCGATATCCGCCTTCACCTCGGCCAGGCTGTTCACCGCCACGCCCTGGAACGCGGCCAGGGCCGTCTCTCCCGCGGCGCACAGCGCGGCGTCCTCGCCGCACGGCTGTTTCACGGTGGCGCTCGCGGCGCCCTGCGCATTCTGAATCAGTCCCGCAATACCATCGGCATTGCCCGGATGGCCGAAACCAAGATCGGGCTCGCGCGGCATGAAGAACGATACTACGGCAATCCAGAAGATGGCGCGTACGATCATCTGTCCCTCGCTGTTCTTCGCATATGCGGGAGACTAGGCAGACCCCTTTGCCGTCGGCTGAAACCAATCGGTAAAGTTCGATGCAATTGGGTTAATCCGCACTCTCCCGCGTGTCATGGAGAACGCGATGCATCGGATTTCGTTCGAGCTTGTATCGAATGCGGCGGGTGTTTGAATCGAACACACATAAAAAGTGCTTAAAATTGTCCGCGTCTCGCCCGCCGCTCCGTCAGATGAACCGGCCGGTGCCCAGATTCGCCAGGTTCAGGCCGCCTGTCACATCGATGACATAGTCATGACCGGATTGATAACCGGCAACGCCATTGGCATCGACCACAAGGAACTTGTGTCCAGCGAACTCGCCGGCGGTAACCGCAAACACTTCGGCATGATTGGCACCAAGATGTCCGTCCATCGCCGCCGCCAGATCGCTGTCGAAGGTCTCGCTGGTCAGCGTCCCGCTGGTGATCATCGGATCCACCGCCGTGATGGTCAGGCCGAACTGGAGTCTGTCCGACGACGCGCTGAACCCGACGATGGTGTCGAAGTTCACGCCGGTCGACTCGGCTGCGAAGTGATAGACGAACACATCCGCGCCCACGCCGCCGGACAGGGTGTCCGCACCGCGTCCGCCGGTCAGCTTGTCGGCACCGTCGCCGCCCGTCAGGACATCGTCGCCCGCGCCGCCGGTCAGCGTGTCCGCACCCGCGCCTCCGGTGATGTCGAACGCGCCGTTCTTCTCGCGCGAGCCGTCGAACGTCAGCGCGCCGGTGCCGTACAGGAGGCTGCCATCGACGGTGAGCGTCGCGCCATCTGCGACGGTCGCATTCGCCGTCGTCAGGTTATAGGTCGCCGACTGCGTCAGGATGATGTTCTCGACGCTGACCAGCGTTTTGGCATCGAACACCACGCTATAGTTTCCGCCGATTTTCAGCGTATCGTTGCCGTCGCCGCCGTCGATCCGGTCCGTCGCCGCGAATCCGAACTGAAACACGAAAGCGTCGTCGCCGTCGCCACCGAACAGTCTGTCGTTTTCGCCGCGCACCGTGATGGTGTCGTCGCCGCCATTGCCATGAACGATGTCCACGCCTGCACCGGCATCGAACGTGTCGTCACCCGCGCCACCGGCGAACGTGTCATCGCCGCTGCCGAAAGTCGTGGCGGTCTGATCGCCGATGCCGTGCTTGCCGTTGAACACATTGTCCCCGCCGCCGAACTCCACAATGCCCTGCAGAGTGCCGGTGTTGACGATCTGCGCCCCCGTCTCGCTCAGGTAAAGATTTTCGATGATCGTGCCGCTGTTATGCAGGCTGACGAACGCGAAGCCGGTGGAGGCGTCGATGTTGCCGGTGATCATACCCGCATTGCTGATCGTGACGGAGCTCGAAAGTCCAAGTTCGATATTGCCGTCGATCACGCCACCGGTGCTGTTGTTGAGGGTGAGGCTGCCGGTTCCCGCGCGCACTGCCTGTGTGGCGGCAATCGTGCCGTTGTTCTCGATGGTGCTCGGTGCACTGCCGAGAGTGATCGCCGCGCCGCCAAACGCCGTGATCAGTCCGTTGTTGACGATATCCGCGCTGGCGCCGACATCGATCGCGCTGCTGCCACCGGTCAGCGATCCCTGGCTGCCGACCACAAGCGACAGATAGGTGCCGCTGAACGCATCGTGGGCGCCGAACACGCTTCCGTTCACTTGCAGGTTGACGACACTGCCCGCTGCCCCGGTGATCGCATTGTTGCCGGCGCCCGTCGTCGCGACCTGCACGCCGTTGGCGATGATGGCCGTGTCGCCATTGCTCATGGCGATCTGGGTGGTGGTGCCGATCAGGTTGGTGGTTTGATAGATGACGGTCATGGCGCGCCCTCGCTGTTTCGCTCAGGGCGGGAATCTAGGGGCGTGGCGCGCGCGGCTGCGTGGACTAAAGCGACCGAATGGGACTGGAGCGACAGCCCAAAGCAGTTTTTGTGGCCGTGCCTTTTGCCGACGCCGTCAGGCGGCGGGCAGGGTAATCACAGCGGTAAAGCCTTCGCCGGGTGTGCTGGCGATGGCCAGGGTGCCGCCATGCAGCTCCGCCAATTCCTTCACCAGGGTCAGGCCAAGGCCCGCACCATAAGAGTGTTCGGTGCTGCGGTTACGCGCCGATTGCTCGAACGGGCGCAGGATGCGGGCAAGGTCTTCGGCATCGACGCCCGGTCCGTTGTCGCTGACCGTCAACGCAATGTGCTTGCCGGTCTGTGTGGCGCCCAGGGTCACGCAGCCGCCGGCCGGCGTGAAATGCACCGCATTCTCGACGAGCTGGCCGCACATCGCACGCAGAGCGTTTTCGTCCGCCTGCACCAGCAGGCCCACCGGGCACTGGTCGGCGTCGATCGTGATGCTCTTGTCCTCGGCGCGCGCACTGAAATCGTCGCGCGCCATCCACAGCATGCCGCCGGCATCGATACCCGCGCGCTGCAGCTCGTAGCGTCCTGCCGCGATCTTCGTCAGATCGAGGATCTGCATGATCATCTTCAGCAGGTTGGTGCCGCCCTGATGGATCAGCCCGGCATACTCCGCCACCTGCTCCGCCTTCAGGTTGTGCGCCATCTGCTGCATCAGGTCGGAGAAGCCGATGATCGCGTTCAGCGGCGTCTTGAGCTCGTGGCTCATCGTGCGCAGCAACGTCGTCTTCGCCGTATCGGCTTCCGCTTCCACCGCGCCCAGCTTGGCGTTCAGGTCGGCGAGATACTGTTCGCGCTTGGCGACCTCGTCCTTGCTCCGCGCCAATGCGCGGCGCGTGATGGTCAGGGTCTGCGTCTGCTCTTCCAGCGCCGCCTCGGCCCGGTGCTGGTCCGTCGCGTCGGTGAACACCACCACGCGGCCGCCGTCGCGGGTCGCACGATCGCGCACGAGGTAGGAGAGACCGCTCGTCGTCGTCATGGTCAGCGCACCGGCTGGCGACTGATGCATCTCCAGCCGCCGCTCGATCCAGCGCTCGACATCCTCCAGCGCGAAACGCCCGCTTCTGGCGGAGCGCACGGCGATATCGCCAAACGCCCAGCCGCGCAGTTCGCCCGGCGACTGCGCGCCGTGCAAATGGGCATAGAGCGTGTTGCACATCACAAGCCGGTCGCGCGCATCGAAGAACGCATATGCATCGGCCGAAAGCGCAATCGCATCTTCCAGCCGTTGATAGACATGGCGCGAGTCCGTCACGTCGGTCCACGTCGCGATCCAGCCACCGCTCTTCACCCGCCGCGCTTTGATCTCGACGACGCGGCCGTCGGCCAGCACGATGTCGAACGGGCGATAGTCGCCGCTGCTGAACTGCGCCAGACGGCGCTCGACGAATGCGTCTTCGCCGTCGAGCAGCGACGGCATGCCGATCTCGCCGCCCGCGAGCTCCAGGCGGATCAGCGCTTCATAGCTCATGCCGATCAGCGTTTCGTGCAGCGGCAGCGAGCGGAAGAGATAGTTGTATTGCGTGTTGGCGTAGATGAGGCGCGCATAGCGGTCGAACACCGTCACGGATATGCGCAGCGAATCGAAGGCTTCCAGCACGAACGGCGTCGTGTCGAAACCTGCTTCGCCTTCTGCGATCGTCGCGACGTTCTGCGCGAGACTCAAACGGGGCCCCCAATCGAATGCGCGCATCTTGGATTGCCGCTTATTGGGGAAATGTTGCTGCAATCGCCGACTGTGACCGCATTCCGCCTGCATGGTTATGAAAAGGTAAATTGACCCCGCCTTAAGTCTTGAAAATTAACGAACAAAGCTCGCGCCGATTCAGGGTTCGTTAAGTCCCGGGGCGCACATTCCTCCGCGTCGAATCCACCACATCGCAAGGGCAATGGCGTCGGTTAACGAAACCTTTTTTGTTTCGAAACTGGAAGCGCAGCGCCGCCGTTTCATCGGGGTGCAGGCGGGAAAAGCCGCGCTTGGTGCGGTGTTGTCCGTCATCTTCGTCGCCTTCGTCGGCAAGCCCGGTCTCACCGAAGCGATCGCGATCGGCGGTCTCTTCTTCCCCGCGCTGCTCGCGATTGTCGGCTTCACCCGCATGCCTCTAGCGGCGCTTGAAACCGTCGGTTTCGCCGCCTTCGCCGCCCTTGTTGGTTACCTTGCTGCGCTGACCGGTGGATTGCTGTCGCCGGTGATCGTGTGGCTCGTGCTGATCCCGGCCGAAGCTGCGCTCGTCGGCGAACGTCCCGCTGTGGCGCGCGCCGCGGTCGCGACCGCCGGCACGCTCATCGCGCTCAGCTACCTGCACCTTACCGGCATGTTGCCGACGCCGCGCCTGATGGTGTCGCTGCCGCAGGTCTACGCCGTCTCTATTCTTGCCGCGGTGGTGCAGGCCGCGCTCATCGCCATCGCCACGCAGGATCGCCAGCGCGCCGCCGACAGCGCTGCCGCGCAAGGCGCCGCGATGTATCGCTTCCTCGCCGACAACGCGATGGACCTCATCACGCGTCACAGCCCCGACGGCCGCATCCGCTTCGCCAGCCCTGCCGCGCACATGTTGCTTGGCGTAGAACCGGACGCGCTGATCGGCAAAGCGCCCGCCAGATTGGTGCACCCCGCCGACCTCAAGATCATCCAGTCCGCCTTCGTCGAAGCGAGCTACTTCGGCCGTCCTGCCACCGCCGAAATCCGCATGAAGCGCCCCGACCAGACGTATGTGTGGATGGAGATGCGCTGCCGTCCCGCCAGCGAAGTCGATGGCACTGGCCCGTCCGCGATCGTCGCCGTCACCCGCGACATCTCCGAACGCAAGCGCCACGAACGCGCTCTCATCGAGGCGCGCGACGCCGCCGAAGCGGCCAGCCGCGCCAAGTCCAAGTTCCTCGCCAACATGAGTCACGAGCTGCGCACACCGCTCAATGCCATCATCGGTTTCTCCGAAGTGATGAGCCACGAGATGTTCGGCCCGCTCGGTAACCCGCGCTACGTCGAATATTCCGGTCTGGTGCATGAGTCCGGCGGTCATCTTCTGGAGCTCATCAACTCCATCCTCGACATGTCGAAGATCGAGGCCGGCAAGTTCGAGCTGACGGAAGAAGTGTTCGACCTGACCGACGTCGCCAGCGGCGCTCAACGCTTCGTGAAGATGGCCGCCGAACGCGCCGGTGTCGCGCTCCGCTTCAACATCGCGCCCGGCGCGAAGCAGATCTTCGCCGACAAGCGCGCCGTGAAGCAGGTGCTGATCAACCTCCTCACCAACGGCATCAAGTTCACTCCGCGCGGCGGGATCGTCGCCGTCGACGTGATGCGTAATGCCGCCGGGATCGAAATCTCTGTCACCGACAACGGCGTCGGCATCTCCGCCAACGATCTGCAGCGCCTCGGCCGTCCGTTCGAACAGGTGGAAGGCGAGCATCACCGCACCAAGGAAGGCACCGGCCTCGGCCTCGCGCTCGTCAAAGCCTTCGCTGCGATGCATGGCGGCGAGATCGACGTCACGTCGGCACTGGGCGAGGGCACCTGCGTCCGTGTCCGCCTGCCGTACGGCGCGGTCGATGAAGAAGGCATGCGCGTCGATCCGGTTGAGGAACTGCGCGGCGCGGCGTAAAAGCGGCGCCGTATCTTTCCGGCCCGCCGAATGTCCGTGTCATGCCAAACCGTCCGATCGACATTCGCGGCTATCAGGGCCGCCAGGATCTAGAGCCACTTCTCCATTTCGCCAGCCGCTCCTTCGCCGAACGCTTTCCGCTCGGCGCGCAATGGCATCCCGGCGATATCGTCTGGCAGCTGAAACCCGACTACGACCGCCCGCACGGCGTGCGCCTATGGTTCTCCGGCGACCGCGTCGAAGCCGTCGTGATGTTCACGGCCGCCGATCAGCTCTGGTTCGAAACGCTGCCGGAGGCGGAAGACCTCGTCCCCGACATCATCGCGCGTGCCGAACGCGCCCGTCTGCGCAACACCGGCGACGATCCCGCGCCAAAGCTCTCCATCCGTCTCTTCGCCAAAGATGCCCGGCGCATCGCAACGCTCGAGGCGCTCGGCTATCGCGACACCGCGCCGGAAGGCATCTGGTTCCGCCGCGATCTCTCACAACCGCTGCCGGACATCACACTGCCGGAAGGCTTCCGCATCCGCGACTGCACCGGCATCGACTCCGAACGTCGCGCCGCCGCGCATCGCGACGCCTGGAGCGACCTCAGCCAGATCGGCATCACCAATGCCCGCTCCACCTTCTCCGCTGAGATGTACCAGTCGATTGCCGCCGCACCGTATTACGACGCAACGCTCGACCTCATCCTCGAGGCGCCGGACGGCACCTACGCCGCCAATTGCATCTGCTGGCCCGATCCCGCCACCGGCATCGCGATCTTCGAGCCGACCGGCACGCATCCCGCGTACCGCAGCCGCGGCCTGATGCGCCTCGTCATGCTGGAAGCAATGCGCCGCCTGCAAGAACGCGGCTTCAAATCCGCCGGTGTCGGCACCGCGCACTTCAACACCCCGGCGCGTTCGACCTATGGTTCGATCGCAACCCAGTTCGATGAGACACGCTGGTGGACAAAGGTTCTGGCATGAGGCGCGCAATCGCTCTGGTTTTCGCCATCCTGTTCGGCGCATGCTCGCCCGCGATGGCAGACGATCAACCCACGCCCGCAATGATGGCGCCGGTCGAGAAGGTGGCGCACTTCATCGCCACCGGCGATGACGACGACCTGCGCGCCTTCGCCGACAGCGGCGTCGTGATCGTAGAGAATTTCGCGCCCTACCTGTTCGAAGGTCCGGGCGCCGTGCAGCGCTGGGCCGACGGCATGCGCACCCACACCGCCGCGACCGATGCGCTGGCCTACCAGTTCGGCCCCGCCATCGATTTCGAAACCGACGGCGACCGCGCCTATTTCTCCCTGCCGACCAACTGGACCGGCCGCGCCGGCCCGACCCCGTTCAGCGAAGACGGCGGCTGGTCCTTCGTGCTCGTCAAGCAAAAGGGCGAATGGCGCATCCTCAGCTACGGCTGGGCCGTCACCAAGATCGAGCACAAATGACTGCACCGCGTCTCAAAGCAGGTATCTTCGTCCGTGCCCTTATCCGCCGTGCCGAAGTCGCGGGCGCCTCGGCCTATGTCGTGAAGAAGGGTGTCGAGGAAACCGGCGCCGTCTTCCTGCGCATCTCGCGCCCCGACCGCACCTCGATGGTGCTCAGCCAGGCGCGGCAGGGCGAGGGCGAACTTGTCTGGCTGAAACCGCTCGGCGACGCCGCCGACGACGACAAGGTGCGCACCTACTTCGAGAAGCAGACCAAGTTCGATCCCGACATCTGGATCGTGGAAATCGAAGACCGCGAAGGCCGCGCCTTCGTCGACGAACCGATTGTGTGACCACCCGCGGCGCCGGAGCCCCGGCAATCCCGCTGTCATCATGCTTGGAGTGCTCTGACACCTCGCACAAAAAAGAAGGGCGCCGGGGGTCCGGGCGCCCTTCTTCTCGATAGGTCCCGGCTGGGTACCGGGCTGGCTCCTAATCGAACTTGTAGTGCAACTCGATCCCCCACAGGGCCGGCGGCGCGACCTGATAGGTCTTGGTGTGGCCGGTCGAGTCTTCGCCGCGCACTGCGCCGTATCCCGCTGGGCCGTTGAGACCCTGCACGAAGTTGCAGCCGCCGAAGCCGTTGCCTTGCGCCGGGTTGACGCCGACGCAGCTTGCCGGTGTCAGGTTGGTACCGGCCAGACGCGTGCCGATGGCACCGGTGTCGTAGGCGATCTGATTGGTGATGTTCTTGCCGAACACAATCACCTCATAGACGTCGTCTTCCGACGTCCAGCGCACGCGGGCATCGACCTGATACCAGGCCGGTGCTTCGTTGTACGAACGCGTGAACAGCGTGCCGTACTGCTTGTCGCGCCACACATAGCTGACTGAGGGCGTGAAGTTACCGAGGTCGCTGTGGATTGTGTACATTACGTTTACAGCGACCTTGTTGCGCGCCGCGTTCGGCAACTGGTTGCCTTGCAGGAACTGCGGCTTGTTCCAGCCCACATTTCCGGCAGCGTGGTCAGCGAGCGGCGTTGCCGGATTGCCGACGGTGTAGACGTCTGTGCTGCATCGGCCCGCAACCGCCTTGCATTCGGCATCGGTCCAGACCGGCGTTGCACCGGGTTCCAGAGCGTTCGGATCGGCCGGATCGAACGCCTCACCGCTCGTCGCGTGCGCGTCGTTGTAGGAATAGTTGAACAGGATCGACAGATCCTCGATCGGCGACGCCGTTGCTTCCAGTTCGATACCCTGCGAGATCGAACCCGGCACGTTGAAGAACGATGTCTGGTTCAACTGCACGACACCCTGCTGCGCAATGAACGTGAGCGGCAGCTGCAGATTTTGATACTGATAGTGGAAGGCCGCGATGTTGGTGGTCAGCCAGTCGCCCCACGTCCGCTTGATGCCGACTTCGACGGAGTCGACATGTTCGGCTTCGGTAAACGGCCGTGCCACCAGCGCCGTATTGGCGCCTTCGTAGTATCCGCCATCCTTATAGCCGCGCGAATACTTGGCATAGGCGAGCGTGGAATCGTCCGGCTTCCATTCGACACCGGCCGTTCCCGTGATCCCGTCCCACGCCGAGTCGAGATAACGCGTCGCGAAGCCGGTGTTCGGATCGTAGACCGTCGGTGCGACGACGCCCTTCGGGAGGATCGGTACGCCCGAGTTCACGACAATGCCGGTCTGTGTCGTATCGATCGGCTGCGCGAACACGCCGCCGAACATGTCCGGCGATGCGCCGAACGCGTTACAGAAGCCGAAGTAGCAGACGACGCGCGCGGTCTCGCTGCCGAACTTGTGGTCGTAGGAGTAGCGCAGGCCGACCGTGACCTTGAACTCGTCCGTCACCTGCCAGTCGGCCTGACCGAAGCCGGCATAGGAATGGTCGTGGATGTTGTTGCGGCTGTCGAAGGAGCGGAAAGAGGTGTTCGGTGCGCAAACGCCGTTGGTGCCGACGCCGTTACCGCCCAGGAACGCCGGCGATGAACAGAAGACCGCGCCGCCATCGGCTGGTGCGCCGAGGAAGCCATCGCCGAAGGGATGTCCCGGCGTGCCCCCGTTTACTTCCGGCTGATAGGGGTTGAAGGCATCGCCCGGCTGGTTTGCCTGCTGCGAGAACTGATAAGCGCCGAGCACCCACTGGAAAGAGCTATCCGTCGATGAGATCAGGTTGATCTCGTTGCTGATGAAGGAATTCTCCTCCATCGGGTTGTAGGTCCAGTGGTTGTCGATATTGAAGCCGTTGATCTTGTAGCTCGCGATCGGTGCCTGGTGGACGTCCAACTCCGTCGATAGGTGGTAGCGGTAGTAGGAACCGCCGCCAATGTACTTCACGTCGAACGGACCGGTGTGCCAGGTCCACTGCGTGTTGAGCGAGAAGTAGCTCGGCAACCGGACCTTGGTCTGGATCAGGCGCGCCTGATGCCACGGATTTTTGTAACCGGGATTCTGACAGGCTTGCGCCCCTGGCAACGGCGAAACCACGCTGCCGGGTGTGATCGAACTCGGTGCGATATAAGGGCTGCCTGCCAACGCGGTGCAGCCGTAGCCGGCGTTCTGATAGAGCCCGCCCGACGCGACTTCGAACGTCGGATAGTCCGCCGGCGTCCAGCCTTCGAGGTCGGCACCCGGACCGCCGGCGCCGTTAAACCACTGTGCCGACTGAATCTTCGTCCACATCTCGAAGCGCGAGTTGAACTTCGCCTGGATCTGCGCGTCCACATACCACTCGTCGATGACGTTGCCGTCGTCGCCATTGCCGAACTTCGCCGGAATGATGAAGGGCTTGCCGGTGAACAGCGGATCGTTCGCGCCCTGCTGCGCATTCGGCACGATATTCTTCGAATAGCCTTCGGTCTGCTTGTCCCACAGCGCATAGAGGCGCGCCGACCACACGTCGTCGAGCGGACCGCTCAGTGAGATTTCCGGTGTGATGTGGTTGTATGCGCCATAGGTCAGCCGCGCCTCGCCCTCAAACTCGTCGGGGTTCGGCCGCCGGGTGATCTGGTTCAGCGCGCCGGCCAGCGCATTGCGGCCCGACAGCGTGCCTTGCGGACCGCGCAGCACCTCGACGCGGTCGAGATCGAGTGAGGAGCGTCCTGCCGCCACGGCGAAGGTCTCGAACAAACCATCGTCATAGTTCGCGACCGGCGTATCGGCGGCCTGCGAGTTCGTCTGCCGTCCGACGCCGCGCAGGAACACGCGGTCGAGCGAGGTCTGATAGGCCAGACCGGGCGTGAAGTTCGTCATGTCCTGAACGGAGTTGATACCGATGGCTTCGCGTTTCTCGGAACTGAACACCGAGATCGCAACCGGCACCGTCTGCACGTCTTCCGCGCGCTTCTGCGCGGTGACGACGACGGTTTCGATCTGTGCCGATGCTGGTACCGCAAAAGCGCTTGCCAGCAAGACAGCATTGAAAAGGGTGAGAGACCGCTTGGTCCCTTTCGACAAATTTGCAGACACGTATGCCTCCCCGCACATGTTGTGTGTCCGAGCCCCGTTGCGCACGCACACGCGCCGCTCGGTCGCCTCATCGATGCCGCGTCACCGCTTGGTGCGCTCCGCTTTCACGCCATCGATCGCAAAAACATTCGTACGCGTTTCAACAACCCGCAAGAACATTATAACCGGTTATAGAAGATTCATGACCGCGAGCATGGACTCTGAGGACTCTGTGCAACATTCGCGGATGCAAAAGAAACGCTGATTTTACAGGGTTTTTTTGCGCGTTCTGACAGTTTGTCCGTGACACAGGAGTCAAACGATGCGTTCCGTATCGCAAGCTTCAGGGCATGGACAAACTTATAACGCTGTCTCGTTTTTGATCTTTTGTTGAAACGCGTACTGAAAATTCTAATTCAATCGCGAGACCGATAACGCGCTTGTATCGTTCGCTTATTCGCAGCGCGATGTTTCACGAATGAATGAGTTTGGCTTCACGCGGCATTGAATGCAGCGACCGCAATCAAGCCAAAGTGCGCTGTTTCAAAACGAGAGATGACGAATAGTCACTGAGCATATGCAGCTAGCACGACACAGTGTCTCGTCATGCGCGCGATTGTCTCGCAGCAACAGACATGGGAAGCGCGCGAAACACTTCAAGAGGGGCTCAAACGCAAAACGGGACGCACATCGCGTCCCGTTTCACCGTCACTCGCGTCAAAAAGCGCGAATCGCTACTTCGAAAGACCGGCCCACATCGCCATCGCGAGACCCAGCGCGCGCATGTCGCCGGTGGTCGTACCGACCATCATGTTCATCGCGTAGCCGAACGTCGTCTTCGCATCCATGTCGATGATGGCGAGCGAGCCGCCATAGCCGCCCCAGAACAGCGAGTTCGGATTCGGCAGTGGCACCATCTGTCCCGGCAGGCCGAAGCCGAGCCCGAACTTCGCCGGCACACTCATGACAAGGTCGGTACCTTCAACCTGCAGCTCCAGTGCCTTGCGACAGCCCGCTTCCGACATGAAGCGCTTGCCCTTGGCGACGCCGCCATTGGCCAAGATCGCGTGAATCTCGGCGATGGAGCGCGCATTGCCCGTGCCGCCCGCCGCCGGAATCTCTGCGCCGCGCCACGCCCGCGTCTTCGTCTGCGAAACATCGATACCTGGATTGGTCGCCATGTTGCGCGTCAGCTCCGACATCGCGCCATTGTCGGCGACGGCCGTGCCTGGCGCCGGCGGGATCAGCTCCGCCACGCGCGCATCTTCCGAAGCCGGTAGACCGATCCAGAAGTCGGCGCCCAGCGGCTCGGCGATCTCCTTGCGGAACACGGTGCCGACCGAAGCGCCCGCCACGCGCCGGATCACTTCGCCGACGAGATAGCCCTGCGTCAGCGCGTGATAGCCCGGTGCCGTGCCCGGCTCCCAGAACGGCGCTTGCGCCGCGAGCAGCGACGTCGCCTTCTCCCAATCATAGAGATCGTGATTGGTGATCGGCTCTTTCCATCCCGACAGACCGGCGGAATGGCTCATCAGATGGCTCACCTTCACCTGCGCTTTGCCGTTCGCCGCGAACTCGGGCCAGTACTTCGCCACCGGCGCATCGAAATCGATCAGCCCGCGATCGGCGAGCAGCAGCGCCGTCAGCGCCGTCATCGTCTTCGTCGTCGAATAGACGTTGATGATCGTGTCCTTCACCCACGGCTTGGTCTTCGCCGCATCGGCATACCCGCCCCAGATGTCGACCACCGTCTCGCCGTTCAGCGTCGCGCAGAACGAGGCGCCGATATCGCCGTTCTTCTCGAAATTCTCCGCAAACGCGCCGCGCACGCCCGCAAACCTGTCATCAACAAACCCTTCGACCTTCACCGCCGTCATGCCCATTCGCTCCCTTTGTGTTGTGTGTTGCTCCAGCAATACAGGACGCTGGGTTTCGCTGGTAGCCCGCTTGCGCAGGTGGGTGGCGGTGGCCATAGTCGAACCACCGACGGAAAAGGACCCGCCGATGCTGAGGACGAAAATCTAGCGACTGTTCGCTGACTGCACAGACACCGCTTTCGCGGTGCGGTCCCTCACATCTGCATTCCATCGGAAAAATCACCCAATGTCGTTTCTGCGCAACGACGCGATCAATCGCGTCAACCTGCACACCGGCATCCTTGCGCTTGCGCAGGGGGCCGGCAGCATCTTTGTCCTCGCCTATCTCGTAACATCCGGCGTCCTGGTGCCGGCGGCCCTGCTGGTACAGGCCGGTATCGTCGCCGGCCGCTTCGTGCTGCGTCCGCTGCTGCTGCCGCTCGCGATCCGCTTCGGCCTCAAACCGCTCTTGATCGCCGGCACGATGATCTCGGCCGCACAATATCCCGTGCTCGCTGAAGTACACGGCATCGGCCCCGCGCTGGCGATCCTTTGCGTCGTCTCCGGCATCGGCGAGCTTTGCTACTACCTCTCCTACAACGCCTACTTCGCGGCGATGGGCGATGCCGAGCACCGCGGCCATCAGATCGGTGCCCGCGAGGCGCTCGCCAATCTCATCGGCATCGTTGCGCCGCTCGCCGGGGCAGCGGCCATCGTCACCGCCGGTCCGCGCGTCGCCTTCGCCGGTGTCGCGCTGGTGCAACTTATCGCCGTGATCCCGCTGTTGAAGGTGCCGAACGTCATCGTCGCCCGCGAAGCACTGGGCGCGTTCCGCTTTGCGCTGCTGGGTGCTGCGATCTCCGCCAGCGACGGCTTCTTCGACGCGGGCTTCATCTGGATCTGGCAGATCGCGCTCTTCGTGACGTTGCACCAGAGCTTCTCGGCGTTCGGCGGCGCGATGGCGCTCGCGGGGATCGCCGGCGCGATCTACGGCCTCATCGCCGGCCGCCGTCTCGATCGCGGCGACGCACGCCGCGCCGTCGTCATCGGTGCGACAGTGCTCGCCGCGATCGTCGCGTTACGTGCAGCGGCGTTCGGCTGGCCCGGCCTCGCGCTCATCGCAAACGCGTTCGGCGCACTGCTTGGCCCATTGGTGCTGCCCGCCAGCAAGGCGACCTACAACCTCGCCCAACACTCGCCCTGTCCGTTGCGCTATCACATGGCGACGGAAGCGGGTTGGGACATCGGCGGCTTCATCGGCGCCATCATCGCAGCAACCATGATCACCCTCGGCGCCCCACTCTCCGCCGCACTTCTTATCTCGCTGCCCGCACTCGCGCTGTGGACCGCCATCCTCTGGCGCTTCTATTCACCCTCGCCCCCGCTAGGGGGAGAGGGCCGGGGTGAGGGGGCGGTGCCAAGCCTCGCGGCGTCCGAGGAAACACGTCATGCATGAGAACGAGCTCTCCATCGACATCAATCTCGTGCGCATTCTCCTGCGCACCCAATTCCCACACTGGTCCGATCTCCCGCTCGAACAGATCCACCACACCGGCACCGACAACGCGATCTTTCGTCTCGGCCCTGACCTGATGGTGCGCCTTCCGCGCATCCACTGGTCCGTGCAGCAGATCGAGAAGGAGTGCACATGGCTCCCACGCCTCGCGCCGCATCTCCCGTTCGCCATCCAGTCGCCGCTCGCGATGGGCCGGCCCGACGACACCTATCCCTGGCACTGGTCGATCAACCGTTGGTACGACGGCGACAACGCCACGCTGGATCGCATCAAAGGCCGGGCCCAGATGGCCCGCGGTCTCGCGCACTTCCTTCGCGCGCTGCAAAGCATCGACACCACCGGCGCACCCGGTCCCGGTGCCCACAATGTCTGGCGCGGCCAACCGCTCCGCCATCGCGACAAGACGGTGCACGAAGCCCTCGCCGCATCCGAACACCTGATCGACACCGCGCCGATCCGCATCCTGTGGGAGAAGGACAGCACCGCACCCGAACATGACGGCCCGCCCGTGTGGATTCACGGCGACCTCACCTCCGGCAACATCCTCGCCAAAGACGGCCGGATCACTGCCGTCATTGATTTCGGCTGCCTCGCGGCGGGCGATCCAGCCGGCGACCTGATCGTGGCGTGGAACCTGTTCGATGCCGAAATGCGCGGTATCTTTCGCGGGGAACTCGGTCTTGCGGCTGACGATCCGCGCTGGAAACGGGGCCGCGCCTGGGCTTTGGTCGCCGCGATTACGGCGTTGCCCTACTACGACGCTCGGAATCCCCCTTTGGCGGCAGCCGCGCGGCAAACACTTGCCGCCGTTGTCGCAGACGCCAAATACGTAGAATCCCTGTGACTTTGGTAACTTGCTGGTGGCAACTGGCACCGTAAAGTTCCATCGGGCAAATCAGGCGTACCGCGACGCAGAGGTCCTCTGCATCGGCGGGGTTCGGGCTTAAGCGCCGTGTCGGAGGAACACGCCGCGTTCGGCCGATGCGTGCCTGGCCGCCCGCGGAGTGTTTGGGGCCAGACCGTTGCGTACAAGAATCCTCAAAGTCGCCTTCTCGGGCCTTCTGCTCGCCGTCGCGTTCGCCGCCTCGTCGGACGCGGGCAAGATCTGCGTCGCCGTCGACGAGAACGACATGACCCACGCCCAGACGGGCGCGCCGGTCGACTACGGCTATGGCCCTGGACGCGGCAAACTGTGGACCAGCCCGCCGCTCTACGGCCTCTTCGACTCCCGCCGCACACGCGCGGCCAATTACAAACGTGGCGTCGTACCGGCCGGTCTGGTGGATTCCCGCCGCATCGGCTTCTTCGGCGCGCCGGTGTCGTGGCCGATCAACGGCCTGCATCAGATCCTGCTGCCCGACGGCCGCGTCATGAACTACGGCACCGACGACAAGGGCCGTCAGGGCGCTGCACTTCTCTATGACGTCTGGGATCCGGCGCTCGGCACCGGGCCGGAGTCGCATATGGTGCTGTCGAACACCACAAAAACGGACATCTTCTGCAGCGCGCAGTCGCTG
>DATAHD010000613.1:0-9602 GCA_036263395.1 Rhizomicrobium sp.
CAACGACCTCGCGCATTCGTTGGCGCAGGCGTTTTTGGCGGATGGCAAGTCGGAGCACATGGCGGGAGCGACGCTCACCAACCCGGCGCTCAACGGGATCATGCGGAAGTAAGAAATTTCCCCCTCCAAACTTGTTTGGAGGGGGCGAAGCGAAGCGACGGGGGCGGGCCAGAGCGCGTAAGCGCTTTCATCCCGAACGTCTGAGAGTGTGCGGTGCTGTCAAACAAACGCGGCTTTGCCGCGTAAGCCCTCTCCCTTCGCTTCGCTCAGCCCTCTCCAACTGCGTTGGAGAGGGAAAGCTAAATCCCCCCGTCGATATTGATCTTCTGGCCGTTGGCATACGGGTTCGCGTCGGACACCAGCCACACCACCGCAGCCGCCACATCCTCTGGCACGCTCACCCGACCGAACGGCGATGTTGCGTCCAGTTTGGTGATGTCGCCGCCGGTGCGCGCCTTGGTGAGGCGCTTGCCCATCTCGGTCACCGTCAGGCTCGGCGCCACGATGTTGGTGCGGATGCCGTTGGCGCGTTCTTCTTTCGCAAGCGTGAGCGCCAGTGCTTCCATCGCCGCCTTGCCCATGTTGTAGGGCGCGCCGTTCGGGCCCATGCCCTTCGTCGCGACGGACGAGATCATGATGATGTCGCCGCGCTTCTCCTTGCGCATATGCGGCAGCACCAGCTTGCTGAGATAGTGCGGCGCGAAGGCATGTACGCGCACGACGCGCTCCATCTCGAGCGGATCGGTGTCGGCGACCGACTGGCCGCGGCTGGCGATGCCGGCGTTGTTCACCAAAATCCCGATGGAGCCGAAATCGGCGATCACATCGGCGACCATCCTGGCATCTTCCTCGATGTTCTCCACCGACGCGGAATAGGCCTTCGCCTTGCGCCCCATCGCCTTGATCGCCTCGACGGTGTCGAGCGCCGCCTCTTCGTCCTTGCGATAATTCACTGCGATATCGGCGCCGGCCTTCGCCAGTTCGAGCGCAATCGCCCGCCCGATGCCACGGCTGCCGCCGGTGACCAATGCCACACGGCCTTTGACGGATACGTCCATGACTTTCCTCCGATTGTTCTCAGCCGATTGTGCGGCAGCGCGACGGGCCGATCAACAAAGCGGAACTTCCGTTACGGCGTCACGATCGGGAAGTTGGACACTACCGGTTCAATCAACCCGGTGAGCGCTTCATAGAGCGACGCATCGCCCTCCACGACGATGTCGCCCGAAGCGATGCGGGCCGCGGCTGGTGCACCAGCCAGCAAGGTCAGCAGCAGATCGGGCCGTTTGAGCCGCACCGTGGCAGCGGCGCTTTTGTCGACGATGCCCGCCTCATGCACCATGACACCGCTCTCCACCGTGATGAGGTGGCGTTCGTCGCGATCGGTCAGTTCGATATTGAGCTTGAACGACCGCGCCGCCGCCTTCTCCGGATTGACGCGTACCGCGGCGAAGTCCAGCAGCATCGGCGTCGTCGTCGCCGCAAGCACGTCCAGGCTCATACTGGCCGGCGGCAACTGCACGACACCGCTGCGCAATTCCTGCGCCCCGGTGAGATAGATGTTGCGCCAGGTGCCGGCCTCCGATTGCTGCCCCATCGCGGTGTAGGCGTCGGCCAGCAGCTCGCGCGCCGCGCGGTTGTTCTCGTCTGCGAACACGACATGATTGAGCAAGGTCGCGGCCCAGCGATGCTCGCCGGATGCCACCGCTTTCGAAGCCAGCGCGATCACGGCATCGGCGCCACCCATCGCATCGACATAGCGTTTCGCCATCGGCTCCGGCGGCAGCGGATTGAGATTGGCGGGATTGGCGTCGTACCAGCCGATGTAACGCTGATAGATCGCTTTCGCATTGTGGCTCATCGTGCCGTAGTAGCCGCGATTGAACCACTGCTTCGCCAGCACATCCGGCAGCTTCAGCACTTCGGCGATCTCGTTCGGCGTGAAGCCGGCATTCATCAGCCGCACAGTCTGGTCGTGCAGATATTTGTAGGCGTTGCGATGGCTGGTGAGAAACGCCGCGATCTCATCGCCACCGAAGCGCGGAATGCCGTGCGCCGCGAACATCACGTCGCTCTTGTCCGCAAAGAGGCGGATCGATTCCGTCAGGTATTCCGCCCACGCTTTCGCATCGCGCACCAGCGCGCCGCGCGCCGGCAGCAGATTGTGCATGGTGAGGTTGGCATTCTCCGCCATGAAGACGGCGCGAAACTGCGGCAGGTAGAAATTCATCTCCGCCGGGGCTTCGGTGCCGGGCGTGAGTTGGAACACCATCGTAACATCGCCGACCGTGACCTCCTGCCCCGTGCGGCTGACGATCACGTTCGGCGCGATGAGCGAGAGCGAACCGAGCGACGGCTTCGGGCCGAGGCCGGAGGTCATCTCGCCCTCCGCACCGGGCTTCAGGGTGAGGCCGAACTGAAACCGCGCGCGGCGCGACATCGCCGGGCCGGCGATGATGTTCTCCGACACGGCATGCTCGAGAAATCCCTCCGGCGCGATGACCTGCACCTTGCCGCTCGCCGCATCCGCCGCGGTGGTTACGCCACCGACGCCGCCATAGTGATCGACATGGCTGTGCGAATAGACGACGGCGAGAACCGGCTTCTGCGCCACATGCTCCGCCAGCAGATCGAGCGCGGCACGCGCCGCCTCCACCGTGGTCAGCGGATCGACGACGATCCATCCGGCTCCCGCATCGATGAACGACACCGTCGACACACAGAAGCCGCGCACCTGATAGATCCGCTCCGCAACTTTGAAGAGGCCGTGCTTGGTCAGAATCTGCGCGTGCCGCCACAGGCTGGGGTTCGCCGTCGCTGCCGCGTCGCCTTCGAGAAAATCGTAGGCCGACAGATCGACCGCCACCCGTCCGTCCGGCCGGCGTATGATCGGATCGGTGCGCGTCGCAATGAAGCCGCGCGTCGCAAAGTCGAAATCCTTGCGATCGTCCGCCGCCACCAGCCGCCGCGCTTCTTCCAACTGCTCTTTCACCATCGCTTCGTCTCCCCTCAGGCCAGACGCAAATGCATACCGCGCCACGATTGCCGGCTCTGACCTTGCCAACTTTTGCGTGCAGATCTCTCGCAAAAGATCGCTCGCAACAGCTCCGAACGATCTATCGTGTAAGGTGTTGCCCTACCGGTTAACTACCACGCGCTCTCTGTTCTTTACACCGTATCAAAGTTCTTGCTACGGACGGCCAACCAGAAGATTACAGGGTGGACAGAAATGAAATCGGTCGTACTGGGCGTTGCGCTTTCCGTCGTCATCACTCCGCTGTTTGCGGCGTCCGACCTCAATGGCAAGTACTACCTCGCGGGATCGTCAAACTGCGTTTCGTCGTCCGCAGGCTTCAACGCGAACTTCGTATCCAATCAGCCTCCCGGATCGATATCGGGAACGGGGGCCGGCGCCATCAACGGGACTGCGGTGTTCAACAGCGCCAAGGGTACGGTGCAGTTCGAAGAGACCACGATGAACACCGGCACCGCTTTCCTCGCCGGAACAGGTCAGTTCTTTGTCGCGAGCGGACAGGATTCGCGCATCACCTACAAGTTCACGACCGAAGTCGATGCCAGCGGAAACAAGACGCTGACTCTCAAGCCCAAGGGCGACGCGACAGGCAAAATCACGTTCGGCTCGACCGCCGGGGATACAATCACGCGCACCGGCATGCCAAACCTTAAGGGTCTCGTGACAGCGGATGGTTCGATCGCGATCGTGGGCACGGGCACGATCGTAATCGAAACAACCAAGAGCGCGAACACCGGCAACACGTCGTCGGCGATCTGCAACCGCAGCTACCAGCTGTACCCGGCGCTGTAAGCTGCAAGCCGCCGGTCCAGAGCGGCTGGCTCGCATCGATAGAAGACGTCACATCACTTCTGAACTGCCGCGATAGCCAGATTTATCTGTGCTTCGACACGCCACGTCATGATGGTTAGTGTCGGGGCACGGATATCTGGAAAGTTCAGCGATGACCCGAATTCTTCTGTTCGAAACATCCTACAATCGCCTCAAGGACAGCATCGACGCCGTGTCCGGCATCACGCCCATCGTCATGACGGCGGATCGCAAATTCCTGCTGGGCGGCAAGGAGATCGAGCAGGCCGACGTCAAAGCGGAAGCCGGATGGCTCAACAACGATCTGTTCCAAAACCAGGCGATCGGCGGTTATCTCGCCGCGCTGATAGAATCGCCGAACCTGAAATGGATCCAGAGCGGCGCCGCCGGCTTCGAGCATCCGATCTTCAAGTCGTTCGTGCAGAAAGGCGCGACGCTCACCACCAATCACAGCCAGTCCGTCGGCATGGCGGAATATGTGCTGGCGACGGTGCTCGATCATTTCCAGAAAGGCCCCGCGCGCCGCAAGTCGCAGGCGGAAAGCAAGTGGGAGCGGCACGAATTTCGGGAGATCATGAAGTCGCGCTGGCTGATCGTCGGCTTCGGCGCCATCGGTCAGGACGTGGCGAAGCGGGCGCGCGCGTTCGGCGCCCACATCACCGGCGTGCGCCGCTCCGGCGGCACGCATGAGTTTGCCGATGCCATAATCACGCCGGATCAGATTGCGGGCGCGCTGCCCACGACCGATGTGGTGGTGCTGTCGCTGCCGCTGTCGAAAGCGACCGAGAACATGGTCGACGCAAAATTCCTCGCCGCGCTGAAATCCGATGCGGTGCTGGTGAATGTCGGCCGCGGCGGCCTCGTCGATGAAGACGCGCTCCTCGCCGCGCTCGACAAGGGCACACCGGAGTTCGCGATCCTCGACGTGTTCAAGGCCGAACCGCTGCCAAGCGAAAGCCGCTTCTACCAGCACCCGCGCGTGTTTCTTACCCCGCATGCCTCCCCCATCGGCACTGGCCTCTCGGCGCGCGGCGACGAGACCTTCCTCGAAAACCTCCGTCGCTACACCAAAGGCGAACCGATGATGAACCTCGCCGACCCGAAGGAAGTGCTCGGGGAGTGATCACTCCCGCCCCCTGAACCTTTTCATCGCGCGGTAGTTCTTGTTGCGCTGGATCCAGACCTTGCGGTTTTCCAGATGCGCCTGGACATCCTCCTTGCGGTGCTGGAACGCCAGCTCGCGTTGCAGTTTGCCGTAGGCTTCCCACCGCCCGGCGTCGAGTGAACCGTCGGAGAGCGCGGCCTGCACGGCGCAGTCGGGTTCGCGGTGATGCCGGCAATCGTGGAAGCGGCATTGCTTCGCCAGCTCCTCGACTTCTGCAAACGCCGTCGAAACACCGGCGTCGGCATCCCACAGGCCGAGCTCGCGCATGCCCGGTGTGTCGAGGATGAGGGCGCCGTTCGGCAGCAGGATCAACTCGCGGTGCGTCGTGGTGTGACGGCCGCGCGCGCCTTCGTCGATGATGCCTTGCGTCGCCATGATCTCCTCGCCGGCGAGCGCATTCACCAACGTGGACTTTCCGACGCCGGAGCTGCCGAGCACGACGGCGGTCTTGCCGGGTGCGAGCAGTGTGCGCACGGCATCGAGGCCCTCGCCCGTTACCGAGGAGATCGCGTGCACCGGGACGCCGAACGCAATGCCTTCGACCTCGGCCACCGCGCTCGCAACGTCGTCGCAGAGATCGGCCTTGGTCAGCACGATCACCGGATCGGCGCGGCTCTCCCATGCGGTGGCGAGATAGCGTTCGATCCGCCTGAGTGAGAGATCGGCGTTGAGCGAGGCGGTGAGCAGCGCGATGTCGACATTTGCCGCCACGATCTGCGCCCGCATCATCCCGGGACCAGCCGCCTTGCGCGAGAACACACTGGCGCGCGGAAGCACGTGCCGGATGGTCGCCGTGCCTTCGCCGGGACGCGGCGACACCGCAACCCAATCGCCCGTCACGGGATAGCCGCCACTCTCCGCCTCATGCGCGAGTTTGCCAGAGAGTGTGGCGGTGAGGTCGCCACCGTCGGTCATGATCTCATAGAAACCGCGCTGTTGAACGATCACGCGTGCCGGGACGAGGCCTTCGGCGGCGTGAGAACTGAATTGTTGTTGGAGCGTGTTACTCCAGCCGTAGTGCGTGAGCACAAGGAATTCCTTTATCGGAGCTTCGAGAAGCGCCGGCGCGGAATTCCGATCGGTGGGACAGGAAGTTAGGCGGAGGCGCGCGGAAGGGTTTGCAGAACAAGGTCGATCATCTTGGACACCTCCTCGGCGCGGCTTCGGATTTGAAGGTAGGAGCGAAAGGGAGGGACGTCAAACGGGGGGCGCTGGCGCGGCGCCCAGTACCAATATTTTCAATGGCTTAAGCAGTAATTTCAGAACAAGAGAGATTTGTGTTTGACTTTTGTTCTTTTTATGTACCAAATACTTCGTATGCAGATGACCTTCTCTCTCGGCCAGACGGCCGAACTCCGCGCGATCCGGGATCGCCTTCGCAACCGCTTCGGGCACACGGTGCCGCGGGAGCCGCTGCTCGATCCGGTCAGCCGGTTCGTCCGCGCCTTTCTCGGCAGCCGCAATAGGGATGCGAGTTCGTGGGCCGCATTCCACCGCCTGAAAACGCGGTTCGAATCGTGGGATGAGTTGGCGGATGCGCCGGTGGAAGCGATCGAATCCGAGCTGGCGGACGTCACCTTTGCGGAGAAGAAGGCGCCGGACCTGAAGCGTGCGCTGGAGAAAATCCGCGTGCGCGCCGGTTCGCTCAACCTCGATTTCCTGCACGATCTCGACGTCGATGCGGCGCTGGTGTGGCTGGAGCAGATCCACGGCGTCGGCCGCAAGATAGCGGCGAGCACGTTGAACTTCAGCACCCTGCGCCGTCGTGCTTTTGTCGCCGACACGCACATCAGCCGCGTGCTGCAACGCTTCGGCTTCGTGACGAAGAACGCGACGACGGAGCAGGTGTATGACGCGGTGATGCTGGCAGCCGGCGATTTCAGCGCTGACGATCTGGCGGAGCTGCACTGGCTTCTGAAGGGCTTGGGGCAGAAAGTGTGCACGCATCAGCGCGCGCTCTGTGTGATGTGCCCGTTGTCGGAATTGTGCGCGCATCGGGCCAGTCAGGCGCAGCAGATGCATCGCGCCCCGGTCAGGCAGCCTTCGCTCGCGCTATGAAGCGGGCGGCGAGTTTCAGGTCCTTCACGAAGCCGGCGTATTCGCGTTCCTTGTCCTGATCGAGGATGCGCAGCAGGTAAGACGGGTGCACCGTGATCATCGCGGTGGTCCCGTCGTCCAGCGTAAGCATCTGGCCGCGGTTCTTGCCGATCGGCATCGCCTTGCCGAACACGCCCTGCGCCGCCGTCGCCCCCAAGGCAACGATCAGCTTCGGCTTGATGATTGCCCGCTCCTTCTGAAGCCAGGGATTGCAGGCGCGGACCTCCGTCGTATTCGGTTTCTGGTGCAGGCGGATCTTGCCGCGCGGCGTGAATTTGAAATGTTTCACCGCGTTGGTGACGTAGGCCGAACCGCGGTCGATGCCGGCTTCGTCCAACGCCTTATCGAGCAACTGGCCCGCAGGGCCGACGAACGGCTTACCGGCGAGATCTTCCTTATCGCCCGGCTGCTCGCCGACGAACATGATATGTGCATCCTCCGGCCCTTCGCCGAACACGGTCTGCGTCGCGTCCTTGTAGAGCGGACACATCTTGCAGTGCGCCGCTTCCTTGCGGATATCGCGCAGATGTTCGGGCGTATCGGAGAAGAGATCGACCTTGGCCATGCCCACCATCCTGTGCGGATGCGCCTTCGATTCCGGCGCCACCGCCTCGATCATCGCGCCGGTCGTTTTCGGCGCGGATGAGATCAGAGGTTTAATGAGCGCGGCCTCCGGTAGGTTCCGCCAATATTTCTGCGGCATCTCCTTGGTCATCATCTTCACCTTCAGCCGCGCCGGATTGAAGATCGATGCGTAGTAGGTGCGCCACGCGTCTTCGAGCCGGTCACCATCGGGCGCCATGTCCTTGGTCGCACCGGGTGTGAAACTGACGGCGTTGCGATCCCAGTGGGCACAGAGATCGGGCGTCAGGATCGACCAGCGCATGTTGGGAAAACGGCGGATGAAGAAACCCGCGTTGCTCTCGACAATGTAATGCATCGGCTCGAACCACGCGATGAAGCGCAGACCATCGTCGTCCTGCACTTCGCGGAAGCGGACAAAGGCGTGCATCTTGTGCTTGTCGCGGCCCACCGCCTTCGCCATGTGCTCGATCCGGCTGACCAGCGGGTCGAAGGAGATGGAGAGCAAAGCTTTGTCGCGCTGCAGCCGCCAGAGGAGATCGTAGAGAAGTGCGAAACGCGCCGGGTTGCGATGCTCGATGACGGTTTCGGCGAGGCTGAGGAATTCGCGAGGTACCGTGCCCCCACCCGGTCGTGCTGGCGCACGACCGACCTCCCCACGAGGGGGAGGTGAAAGTAAATCACCGATCTCGCCTTCAATGGTCCAAGTGACATCCGCAGCTGCAACGCCTTGAGCAAGCAGACCACGAGCAGCAGCGCGCCAGCCGGCGAAATCGGTCTGCGATGCAAGCGTGATCGTGCGCATCAGAATGCCAGGTTGAGTTGCTTCGGCTTCGGCACCAGATGCTGTTTCAGGTTCTGCGCGTCGAGCAGCGCGCCTGGCTGGTGATCGCGCAGCAGCACGAACGGCAGCACCTTTCTCACCGGCACATGCAGACGCGGCAAGTCATCGAGCGAGACCGTGCGATAGCGGCGGGCCGCTAGAATGCGATCGACCGCCTTCGTCCCCAGCCCCGGCACGCGCATCAGCATCTCGCGGTCCGCGCGGTTGAGATCGACCGGGAAACGCTCGCGATGGCTGAGCGCCCAGGCGAGTTTCGGGTCCATGTCGAGCGGCAGCATGGCGCTCTCGCCCGTGATCTCCTCCAGCGAAAAGCCGTAAAATCGCAGCAACCAGTCGGCCTGATACAGCCGGTGTTCGCGCATCAACGGCGGCGCGATCAGTGGCAACGCGCGGCTCGCATCCGGGATCGGGCTGAACGCCGAGTAATAGACGCGTTTCAAGCGATAGGAGCCGTAGAGATTGACCGACGTGCCGAGAATTGCGCGGTCGTCCGTCGCGTCGGCACCGACGATCATCTGTGTCGATTGCCCGGCCGGCGCAAAACGCGGCGCTTTCTTTTCTGCCTTCGCTTCGTCGATGCGCAGCCGCATCTTTCCCATACTGCGGCGGATCGCGGCGGTGTCCTTCTCCGGCGCCATCTTCTGCAGCGCGGTTTCGGTCGGCATCTCGATGTTGATGGAGAGGCGGTCGGCGTAACGCCCCGCCTCCGCCATCAACGCCTCGTCGGCATCGGGAATCGTCTTCAGGTGGATGTAACCGCGAAAGCCGTGGGTCTCGCGCAGCTCCCGCGCGACGCACACCACCTGCTCCATCGTGTAGTTCGGGTTCTTGATAATGCCGGAGGAGAGGAAGAGGCCCTCGATGTAGTTGCGCTTATAAAAGTCGAGCGTGAGTTGGACGACCTCCTCCACCGTGAAGCGCGCCCGCGCCACGTTCGAGGACGAGCGGTTGATGCAATAGAGACAATCGAAGGCGCAGGCGTTGGTCAGCAGGATCTTGAGCAGCGAGATGCAGCGCCCGTCCGGCGCATACGAATGACAGATACCCATGCCGGGCGTGGTCGAGCCGAC
>DATAHD010000614.1:0-4273 GCA_036263395.1 Rhizomicrobium sp.
CGCGTGATGTCGAAGCTGTCCAACGGCGAGGCGCCTGGCGCGGAATCGTCGCTGCTGAAGATGGTGGGGACCGATCTCAGTCAGCGGCTGACGGAGCTCGCGCTGGAAGCGGTTGGTGTCTACGCGATGCCGTATCAACCGTTCGCAACGGCGCCGGGTGGGCCGGTTCCGAACTACACCCCACCGTCGCCGAACGCGGTGCCGGCCGGGCCGGACTACAGCTGGACCGTGACGCCGAAATACTTCAACGACCGCGCCGGCTCGATCTACGCCGGCACCAACGAGGTGCAGCGAAACATCATGTCAAAGGCAATCCTCGGGCTTTAGCCGCGGCAGCATTCAGGGAGACGCGTCATGGATCTTCAGCTTAAGGACAAGGTGATTTTCGTCTCCGGCGGCAGCCGCGGGATCGGACTGGGGATCGTCGAGACCTGTCTGAAAGAAGGCGCGCGGCTCACGATCACGGCGCGCGGGGCGGAAGCGCTGGAGAAGACGCGGGCGCGGCTGGCGGAGCAGTTCGGCAAGGACCGCATCTGGGCGATGGCGGGCGACATGACCGACAGCAAGGTCATCGACAGCGCAGTGGCGCGTGCCGAGGCCGAGGTTGGGCCGCTGTGGGGTGCGGTCGCGAATGTCGGCGGCTTCGGCTCGCCGCTCGGCGTCGATATTCCGGACGACAACTGGCGCGATGCGTTCGCACAGAATCTGGATTCCGCCTACCGGCTCTCGCGCGCGGCGCTGAAAGGCATGATCGCGCGCAAGGAAGGTTCGTTCGTCTTTATCAGCTCGATCGCGGGTCTGGCAGCGATGGGCTCGTCGCTGACCTATAGCGCGGGCAAGGCGGCGATGAACCAGATGTCAAAAGAACTCGCGCGCACCGCGGGACCGAGCGGCGTGCGCGTGAACACCATCGCGCCGGGCAACATCATCTTTCCGGGCGGCACCTGGGACATCAACTCCAACGGCCCGCGCGCCGAGAACTGGGCCAAGTGGATCAAGCGCGAGGTCCCGCTCCGCCGCTATGGCAAACCGGAAGAGATCGGCGCCGCGGTGGCGTTCCTGCTGAGCCCGGTGTCGGCGTTCACGACGGGCGCCGTAATCCCCGTGGACGGCGGACAGACGAAGTAACTTTCCCCCTCCGCGCGCAGCGGGGAGGGGGCGCGCGGAGCGCGGGGCGGGCCTACGCGACAACGTCGCGTTTGTTTGACGACACCGCATACCCTTAACCGCCTGGGATGAAAGCGCTTACGCGCTCTGGCCCGCCCCCGTCGCTTCGCTCCGCCCCCTCCTACGCTTCGCGTTGGAGGGGGAATGATGGCCCCTCGATTGCACTCCTCGACTGGTGAATGGGTCTTAAGTGTTTCGCAGTGGGACATTAACCACGGCGTGACACGACCCGGGACCAGTGGAAGGTGCCCCGCGTGTCTGTTGTTGCGACCGTTGCTCGCGTTCTGGCCTGTGCCGCCATGATGGCGCTGGGCGGATTTGCGATGTCGCTCGCGCCGGACGATCAGAATTTCAGCGCCGTGCCGCAAACGGCACCGGATTCGATGGCCGCGCCGTCATCGTACCTGACACCCGACCAGCAGGTGCAGCAGCTGCAGCAGCAGGACGGGTTCTCCATCGCGCTCAGGCCGTCGATGGATGGCGCCGACGTGTTCGAGAACAGCATCGCCGGTGACATCGCGCGCGAAATCGGCACAGGCATCGGCCACTGGTCCGCCTATATCGATGAAGCATCGTCGCGTTTCGGGATTCCGCAGAACTGGATCCGCGCCGTGATGGCGCGCGAAAGCGGCGGCCGCACCAACGACGCGCGCAATCGCCCACTGCGCTCGCGCGCCGGTGCGATGGGCCTGATGCAGCTGATGCCCGACACCTATCGCGAGATGCGGCGGCAATACGATCTGGGCAGCGACCCGTTCGATCCGCATGACAACATCATCGCCGGCACCGCGTACCTGCAGTGGCTACGTGGCCGTTACGGCTATCCCGGGTTGTTCGCGGCTTACAATCACGGCCCGGGCAACTTCGAGCGGCATCTGGAAACCGGCGCCGCCCTGCCCCGCGAAACACGCGACTATGTCGCCGCGATCACCGGCACGACGCTGGCCAGCGACACGAGCCATGTGCGCACGATCAAGCGCCGCTTGCGCTCGCACAAACGCACCGTGCCCGCGTCATCATCGCTGCGGCTGGTCTCGCTTTAAGACGGCTGCTGCGCCGGTCTGCGCCGGCCATCCCACGCATTGACGACGACACAGGCGACCGAGTTGCCGACGATGTTGGTGCCGCTGCGCCCCATGTCGAGCAGATGGTCGACCGCGAGAACGAGCAACAAGCCGCCTTCCGGCAGATTGAAGTACGGCAGCGCCGCCGCGATGACGACAAGCGAGGCGCGCGGCACGCCGGCCATGCCCTTGCTGGTGATCATCATCAGAAGCAGCAGGGTGATCTGCTGACCGAGCGTGAGATCGATGTGATAGGCCTGCGCGATGAACAACGTCGCGAAGGTGCAATACATCATCGAACCATCGAGATTGAACGAATAGCCGAGCGGCAGCACGAAGCTGACAATCTGGCGCGGCAGGCCGATGGCCTGCAGGTTCTCCAGCAGTTTCGGATAGGCGGCTTCGGAGCTCGCGGTCGAGAAGGCGAGCAGCACGGGCTCGCGGATCGCCTTCAGCAGCGGCATCGCACTGCCGCGGCGGATGAGAGTGGCGACGGCCAGCAGCAGCAGCCACAGCACGGCGAGCGCGAAATAGAAGCCGCCGACGAACTTCGTATAGGTGAGAAGGATGCCCGCGCCCTGCGTCGCGATGGTGGAGGCGAGCGCCGCGAACACGACGAGCGGCGCCATCAGCATCACATAGCCGGTGATCTTGAGCATGATCGTGGCGATCTGCTCGACGAGGGCGAGAACCGCCGGTGCACGATCCTCCGTCGCCGCGATGGCGGTTCCGACGAAGCAGGAGAAGACGACGATCTGCAGGATCTCATTGTTCGCCATCGCCTCGACGATGGAGCGCGGCACCAGGTGCGTGATGAACTCGCTGAGCGTCAGGTTGGCGGCGGTCGGCGCCTCCGCCCCGGTGACGCTCGGCAGCGCAAGGCCGATGCCGGGCTGGAACAGGTGCACCATGATGAGGCCGAGGGTCAGCGACACCAGCGACGCCAGCACGAACCAGGCGATGGACTTCGCGCCGACCCGGCCGATGGAGGCGGCGTCCTCCATATGCGCAATGCCCATCACGAGGGTGGAGAACACCAGCGGCGCGATGATCATCTTGATCAGACGCAGGAAGATCGTGGTGACGATGCCGAGGCCATCGGCCAGCGCCTTGGTCTGCTCGGGGGTAAGCGAATTGTTGGCAACAAGCCCGGCAACAATGCCAAGCACCATCGCGACGACAAGCAGAATGGTGAAAGTGCGATTCACGGTGGCCCCCTGTGTGGGGTGCACCATAACCTACAAATTGTCATCCCGGCCAAGCGGAGCGTAGCGAAGCGCGAGCCGGGACCCATTTCGCCGACGCTTCGGATGTCCGGACGTTGTGGAGGAATGGGTCCCGGCTCTCCGTTACGCTGCGCTTCACTGCGGCCGGGATGACAAGCTT
Source organism: Rhizomicrobium sp. (assembly GCA_036263395.1). Classification (GTDB taxonomy): domain Bacteria; phylum Pseudomonadota; class Alphaproteobacteria; order Micropepsales; family Micropepsaceae; genus Rhizomicrobium. The sequence goes on from DATAHD010000614.1 coordinate 3,618, forward strand.
TTTGTGGAGAGAGGCCCCACCCGCTCGCACGCTGCGCGAGCGACCTTCCCACTTTGGGGGCGGTGGAGAGCTAGCCGATCTTGCTCAGCGCCCGCGTGAACAGGTTCACGGTGCTCGCGTGCAGCGCGTCGCCGGTTTCTTTCGGCGCACGCCCCGCGCACGCTCTCGCGTAAGTGCCTTCCAAAATCGAACCCAGCTTGTAGCAGGCCAGCACCTCGTACCAGTCCGCGTTGCTGACATCGGCGCCGGTCTTGTCGGCGTAGCGCGAGACGATCTCGTCGCGTGTCGGGAAGCCGGTCCAGGGCATCACCGGGCCTTCGGTCGAACCATCCGGCGGCCAGAACGACAGCAGCCAGCCGAGGTCGACCAGCGGATCGCCGAGCGTCGTCAGCTCCCAGTCGACCATCGCGGTCATCTTCGGACCGTTCCAGTCGTAGAGCACGTTGCCGAAGTGGTAGTCGCCATGAAGGATGCCGGGTTTGAAACTCTTCGGGCGATGCGCGTCGAGCCACGCACCGATCTCATCGACACCCGGAAGTCCCGCAAGACCCGGCCAGCCTTCATGCTCGGCATAACTCTCGAGCTGTGAGCGCCAGCGGCCGACCTGCCGCTCCAGAAAGCCGTCGAGCTTGCCCAAACCCACAAGGCCACGCTTT
>DATAHD010000615.1:0-1826 GCA_036263395.1 Rhizomicrobium sp.
CTGGTTCATCTATGAGCAGGTGTTTCTGAAAGAAGGTGGCGAGACCCGGCGCACGCCGTGGCATCAGGACGGATCCTATCTGCCGCTGGACGGTGAAGACGTCGCCGTTGCCTGGATCACGTTCGAGAAGCTCGCACTCGAAGACTCGCTGGAGTTCGTGCCGGGCTCGCACAGGGGCACAGTCTACAACGCGTCGAAATTCGATCTTGCCGACGACACAATTCCGATCGTCGAGTCCGACGAATACCCGCGCTTGCCGCCGATCGAAGCGGAGCGCAGCAAGTGGAACATCGTCACCTGGCCGGTCGAACCGGGCGATGTGATCTTCTTCCATTTCCGCACGCTGCACGGCGGCGCACCGACGCGTCCGGGTCAGCGCCGCCGTACGCTGACGATGCGCTTCTTCGGCGAGAACGCGCATTACGATCCGAAGATGACGAAAACGCTGCCGAACGCGCCGGATCTGCCCACGCGACTAAAGGCGGGCGAGCAATTCCGGCATCCGGGATTCCTGCAGGTTCATCCGCGTTAGCGGCCCGGCGGATCAGCCGCCGCGCAGCCGCAGAACGAGATGCACGGTCGCGCCGTCGGTCAGGCCGTAGCTGCTGAGCGTCGCCGTATCTTCCAGTTGTTTGCCGCCATAGATCAGCCGCTGCTGCGCGACCGGGATGCCTTCCTTGTCCATGACGATCGCCTTGGCGTCGCCAACGGTTTTGTCTAGCCCGATCTCGACGTCGATGGTCTTGCCGGTGAGCGTTTTGACCATCAGGTGCTCCGCCCACGCCGGCGAGGCCGCCAGCATCAAGGTGAGCGCCGAGGCGCCTGCAAACTTCCACTGCATGTCTATCCTCCCGTTTTGCGCGCCAGCGTTGCGCTTGTTGTTTTCAACTCAGCGCAACGTTGCCGACAGTGCCGCGTAGTCCGCAAAGCCCGTCTTCGGCGTCACCGTTTCGCGCCAGATCGCGTCGATTTCGTCGGCGACGGCTTGCGGGAGTTCGCTGCGGTTTTTGCCGACCTTGCCTTCGCGCACCTTGGCGGAATCGCTGCCGGGCGGGAGGCCGCCGGCGGTTTCGGACAGCGTGCGCATCAGCGCGTCGTCGAAGCGATCCTTGTGTTTCAACATGAAGGGCAGCGAGGTGCGCTCCAGGGTGAGCTTCAGCAGGTCGTCGTCCAGCGGGATGCCCGCAAACTCCGCCAGCCGTTTGATGTGCAGCGCCGGCTCGGCGCTCATGTGTTCGTAGCTGAAGAGCAGGACGTTGGGATTGTCGCGCTGCTCCCACCACGTCAGCAGATGGTGCCAGTAGTCGCGCCCGTTGCCACGCTGGCCGATGCTGGCGCGCACGAAGTCACCGACTGGGACGCTGCCGCGTTCGAGCATCCAGCCTTCGACGAAGTGGAACATCGAGACGAGCGCGTCTTTGGGATCGCGCAGGCTCACGACATAGCGTGCGCCCTTCGGCATCTGGTCGTAGGGCAGGTGGCTTTTGAAGCCGCGCGGTTCGCCGCGCTGTGGGCCTTCGACATCGACGCCGGTGCCTTGTGCGGTTTCGATCCACGGCACGACGCGCGAGATGTCGTCGAAATCCATGTCACCGCGCGTGCGCAGGGTGTGGAACGTCTGCTGCAGCCAGGTGGTGCCGCATTTCGCGAAGGGCGAGATGATGATGTCGGTGGGGCGCGGGCGATAGGATTTGATCGAGTCCGCGATCTGCTGCGGTTGGAAGAGCTTGCCCTGCAGCTCCGCCATTTCCTTCATGCTGCGCGGCCGATGTGCGGCTTGTGTCATGCTATCCCCTCCCCGGAACGGGCGTGAGTGGGCGCTGGGC
>DATAHD010000616.1:0-6075 GCA_036263395.1 Rhizomicrobium sp.
AAGTGCTGCTTCTCTACAGCGGGCGCATTATGACGTTCGATCTCCGGGCGGCGCGTGTGGCGGGCGGTGTGGCCGACAAGGCGCGGGAGAACGGGCATGACCCGGATTTCGCGGACCTTGCCATCGCATCGATCGCCAAGGCGTATGGCCACATCATACTGACGCGCAACGTGAAGCACTTTGCGCCGTTCGAGGTGGCGCTTCACGATCCCTTCAAATCGCTGCCGTCTTAGACCGGCGTGACGCGATAGGCGCAGCGGCCTGCGCCGGCGAGGATGTGGGTCAGGCGTTCGACTTTGATGTCTTTGCCCAGCACGCGGTGGAACAGCGCGAGTTCTTCGCGGCAGAGGCCGGTGCAGAGGCGAGCCGCGGCGCAGACGGGGCAGTGATTTTCGACGAACAGCCATTCGCCGGTCGCCTCGTCCTTGCGCACCTCGGCCATGTAGCCCTCGGCGGTGCGGATCTTGGCCAGCGCGTCGAGCTTGCCTTTCAGCGATTGCTTCGCATCGGTCTGGGCGCGGTAGGTCTTTTCCTGCTCGGCGGTGCGCAGCTTCAGGATCCTGTCCATGCCGTCTTCGCCGAATGCCTTCTTCATCTGCACGATGAGATCGGCGGCGAGCGCGCTGTGCGTGTCGGCGAAATAGGGATTGGCGGCCGGTGTGGCGCTCCACAGCTGGACCGGGCGGCCGCGCGGACGGGACTGGTTTTCGAAGGCGGCAAGGCCGTCCGTCTGCAGCGCGGCGAGGTGCTGGCGCACCGCCATGGCGGTCAGGTTCAGGGTCTCGGCCAGGGAATCGGCGGACACCGGCCCCTCCCGCTTGATCAGGGAGAGCACCGCCATCCGTCCGGGGCTAAGCTCGGGCTGTGTTTCCTGCATGGCAGATTATCTAAAGAATTGACTTGAGAAAATCAACGGCAGGGGTAATTTCCAAAGTACGAACTTTGGAAAAGGAGCCTTCCATGTTTATCGCCACCGGAATTCACGAAGCCGATCTGAAGAACAAGGGCCGCAAGGTCGTGCGCCGCAACGGCAAGCAGGTGCTGCTGCTGGCGCCCGAGGGCAAGGTGCATGCGATCGCCAACCGCTGCCCGCACGAAGGCTATCCGTTGATGGAGGGCACCGAGGGGCCGGGCTGCGTGCTGACCTGCAACTGGCACAACTGGAAATTCGATCTGGAAACCGGCGAAGCGCTGGTCGGGCGCGATCCGGTGCGGGTCTATCCGGTGGAGCTGCGCGAAGGCGAGGTGTTCGTCGACCTCACCGATCCGCCGGCGGAGGCGATGCGCGAACGAGCATTGAAAGGGATCGAGGCGGGACTCGCTTACAACGACATGCCGCGGATGGCGCGCGAGCTGGCGCGGCTGGAGAAGGCGGGCTTCGATGCGACGGAAGGATTGGTGCATGCCATCGCGGTGCGCAACGCGCGGCTGGAGGATGGCACGACGCATGCACATGGCGCGGCGTTCGACTGGCTGACCCTGGCGGATCGCGCGCCGACGCCGGAGGCGCGGCTGACCGCGATCATCGAGCCGATGTTTCATCTGGCGTGGGACACCTCTTATGCCGGGACGTATCCCTATGCCGAGGGCGCGCGCGAGTGGGATGCGGCGGGGTTTCTGGCCGCCATCGAAGGCGAGCGCGAGGTGGATGCGATCGGGTTCGTGCGTGGCGCGCTCGCGGGCGGGGTTGCACCGGCGGCGCTGGCGCCTGTGCTGGGCGAAGCGGCGCTCGCGCACTACGCAGACTTCGGACACAGCGCGATTTATGCGCTGAAGATTCAGCAGTTGATCGGACGGTTGGGCGCGGAGGCGGCGGAGCCGTTGCTGCTCGCCTATACGCGCGGCCTCGCGCGGCAGACGCGGGAGGACAAGATCCCGGAGTTTCGCGGCTATGCGAAAGCGCTAGCGGCCTGGGATGGCAGTGGTGCGAAGTCGGTGACGGCGCGAGATTTCGTTGGGCTCTCCATCGATGCGGCGATGGCGCGGGTGCTGGAATCGTCCGGGCGGCCGGCGCGCGAACTGTTCGATGCCCTGCTCGGCGCGGCGGCGTTCAACATGCTGCACTTCGATGCGGCCATCGATCTCGCCACAGACAATGCGATTGCGGACAATATCAGCTGGCTCGACTTCACCCATGCGCTGACGTTCGCCAATGCGGTGCGCCACATCTGCGCCGCGCGGCCCGATCTTTGGCCGAAGGCGCTGCTGCAGATGGCGCTGTTCGTCGGGCGCAACAAGTCTTATGTCGCGGCGGAGCAGGATGTGGCGCGCTGGCGCGTCAATGACCGCGGCGCCTTCATCAAGCGCGAGATGGACGGGCTCTACGATCACGGCATCGTCGAGCCGATCATCGCGTGTCACCGCGTGAAGATGCTGTTCGCGCTGGAGGATGAGCTGGTGGTGGCGCCGGATGCGCCGTGGGCCGATGACATGAGCGCCGCGATGAACCGCTGGTTGAACACGCCGCAGAAGCGGCATCACGGGCTGCGCAATGCGCGGCAGGCGCTCGACTTCATCGCGAAGGAGGGTTGAGATGGACAGGGCAACACAACGCATTCTTGGCGCCGGCGCGCTGGCCGGTGGTTTGCTGCGCGTGGGCAACACGTTTACGGCGAGTATGCTGAGCCCGGATGCGCTGCAGCTGTCCTATGCGGTGACGGATATCTTTCTGCTGATCGGGCTCGCGGGAATTCTCTTGTGCTGGCGGGTGGAGCTGGAGCGGTTGGGCTATGCGGGCATCGGGATCGCGGTGCTCGGGCTCATCGTCATCCGCGGAACGGGATTCACGGCGCTGGCGATGCAGGGCTACATGATCGGTGCGGCGGTGTCGGTGATCGGCGTCGCGCTGCTGGCAGCCGACATGCTGTGGCGGCGGATCGGATCGCGCATCGCGCCGTATCTCTGGCTCGCATCGTTCGCCCTTGCGATGTGGAGCGCGTTCGGCGGGCAGGCAACCATCCAGGCATTGGCCGGCATCGCATTCGGTGCCGGCTTTGCCGTTGCGGGGATCGACCTTCTCGCGCGGTCTGGAGCACCGGAAGCTGCTTGATCTTTCCCCTTAAAACGTCATCGCCCGCTTCTATGCGGGTGCCCCAATTTTCCTCGTCCAGCTAGAAAATGGGTCACCCGGATCGCGCGAAAGTGCGCGACCGGATGATGACGAAGAGGGAGGTTTGCGCGCGATCCCACGCGGCCCTACCGTTTCTGCAAAGAGCAAACGGGAGAAGCGCCATGGTAGACAGCAAAAGTTATGCAGAGCGGCACGCAGCGGCCGCCGAGACCTTCACGAAATTCTCGCCCGGCGTGGAGCCGGAGCGGATCGCCGACAGCTTCACGCGGCGCCAGGGTGCGCTGGGCAGCATGGCGTTCGACGTCGTCGGCGCGATTTGGGCACGGCCGCAACTGATCCGGCGCGATCGCTCGCTGCTGGTGATCTCCGTGCTGGCGGCACAGGCGCGCAACGATGAGCTGGAGGCCCACACGCGCATCGGCCTGCGCAACGGTCTTACGCGCACCGAAATCGAAGAGATCTTGCTGCATGTCGCGGCCTATGCCGGCTATCCCGCCGCAATGGCGTCGAGCCGCGTGATCGATGCCGCTCTGCGCGCAGCGGAAGGCGTCGAGAAACTGTCCGACCGCAGCGCGGCAGCGCAGAAGTCCGACGCGGAGCGCGACCGCGATGCCGCCGATGTGTTCCGAACCATCAACGGACGCGAGGCGGCCGATCCGGCGGCGAATGTCGCGCTGATGGAATCGATGCTGGGCGAAGTCGGCATCGTCGCCTATCGTTGGGCGTTTGGCGAAATCTGGTCGCGGCCGGAGTTGTCGCGCCGCGATCGCTCGATCGTGGTGATCGCGATCCTCACATCGCTTGGCGCGGTGGAGGAGTTGGCGGTGCACGTGCCCGCCGGATTGCGCCACGGCCTTAGCCGCATCGAGATCGAAGAGGTGGTCAACCACCTGTCGCTCTACGCCGGCATCCCCCGCGCGGTCGAAGCGATGCGCGCAACACGCGCGGCGTTCAAGCGGATGGATGAGGGCGCCTAGAACGCCGTAGGTGAACGCGGCCTGCTAGAGGCCAATCGCGCTCGGGTTCGTTGGAATTCGCCATTTCAGATCGTGGTTCGAAATGAAAGAGAGCGGCAGCTTCACAGCTGTCGCTCTCTAACTTGGTGGCCGATGGTAACGGCCGCGAACCGGTCGATATCGTCAAGATCTGATGAACGCGAGCAGATCGGGGTTGAGGACATCCGCATGTGTGGTCAGCATGCCATGGGGGTAGCCCGGATAAGTCTTCAGCGACCCATTCTTGAGCAAGTTCACCGCGCGCGGAACGGAACTGGCGAACGGGACAACTTGATCGGCCTCGCCGTGCATCACCAGCACCGGCACCGTGATCTTCTTGAGATCCTCAGTATAATCTTCGAGCCAAGAAGCGACAGTCGCGTGGTGCGCGAGGGCGCCGCCGGCCATCCCCTGGCGCCACCAGTTCGCAATGACTGCCTCCGAACGCTTGGCGCCATCCAGGTTGTAGCCGTAGAACGGGTTCTCAGGGACGAACCGAAAGAACTCCGCCCGGTTGCCGAGCACACCCGCCTTAATCGCTTCAAACCACTCCGGCGGTTGGCCTGACGGGTTGTCCTTGCTGCGGTACATGTTCGGCGTCAACGAAGCGACCAGCACAGCCTTTGCGACGCGCTCCTGATGACGAGCGACATAGCGAGCCACCTCACCGCCACCCGTGGAGTGGCCAATGTGAATCGCGTCGCGCAGATTGAGATGCTCGGTCAGGGCCGCGAGGTCGGCAACCCAATGATCCATGTCGTTGCCGGTGCTGGGCTGATCGGAGCGGCCATGACCGCGGCGGTCATGAGCGATCACCCGATATCCGTGCTGAAGGAAGAACATCATCTGGGCGTCCCAGTCGTCCGCTGTCAGCGGCCAGCCGTGGCTGAAAACGATCGGCTGACCTGAGCCCCAATCCTTGTAGAAGATGTTCACGCCGTCCTTGGTAGTGATCGTAGACATTGTTCAGTTCCTTTAGATTAGCCGCGGGTTGAGTTTCATCGCTCGCTGGAGCGGCAAATCCAGCGGGTGATCTCTGCAAATCGCTACGTATGCTTTGGAGCTAGAAGAAGCTGCCACCCGATTTCAAGGTGACCAGTCGTCTATTAACGCCACAAACCTCTAGTCCAGCAGGCATGGCAATACATACCTTTCAAAACTCTCGAAGGGCTTTCCGCTGCGTTCTACTTTCGCACGCATGACGGTGCCCTCGAACGTGTCTATCAGAGCGACGGCAAGCTGCTTTGCATCTTTGCCAGACGACAGCTCTTTGCCCGCCTGAGCCTCCCGCAAACAATCGGCAAGCTCTTGCGCCCATTCGCGATAGACGGTGACAAGCTTTGCACGCACGTCTGCACTGGAAGGCGTGACTTCAAGGGCCATGTTTCCAATCAGGCAACCAGACGCATAACGATTGCGCTTGTGAAACTCGGACAGCCCTCGGAAGTAATTGCCAATGCGGTGGAGAGGCGAGGTCTTTTTATCGCGCAAGAGCGGTCCATACTCCGCCGCCACCGATCCCCAGTATTCGCCCAACACTTCCACGGCGAACGCTTCCTTGCTTTCGAAATAATTGTAGAACGATCCCTTCGGCACGCCCGCAGCGGCGGTTATTTCCTGTACGCCGGTAGCGTTGAAGCCGATCCGGCTCAGAAGATCGCCCCCCTTTTCGAGGAGCTTATTGCGGGTATCGGGGTTCGCGGGTCTAGGCATGAAAATAATATGACCGGTCGTCTCGTTATTGTCAAGCGGCTTTTATCGTATTTCCGCAGAGAATCGATTTGGGAAAAGCAGCCTGTGCATTCGAGCGGCCAGCTCGGTGGAATCGTCTGGGTGTTTCACGCGCGTTAAAGCAGAGTCGCAGATCCAATCTCGCGCACATAAAAAAGAGGCCGCGCCTGGGTGGCGCGGCCTCAATCCGTTCAGCCGGGGAGGAGTAGCTTAGTGGCTGAGCGTCATCTTGTGATTGTCGCCCTGGCGGTTGCCTTCATAGGCGTCGCCCTTGGCCTT
>DATAHD010000617.1:0-2981 GCA_036263395.1 Rhizomicrobium sp.
CGCCACGGGTGGAACTCCTGAAAGCCTGTTCGAAGGGGCCGTAACCTACGCACGGACCGCCCAAAGTCAAGGTGCTGCGGCCGCGGTCTCGCGCCGGCGGGTCAGCAGAAAGCCCGTATAAATCAAGGTGATAGCCCCGATTACCGCCATCAGCCCGTGGGGATCCCACCAATCCAGGGCAAATCCCTCGACTGTCGGCCCCGCCAGAAGCCCCGTCGCGTAGAGCATCACATAGGCGGCATTGGCGTTTGCCAGCTCTCCGCCGCGGAATCGCTCGCCCAAAAGCGTCAGGCCCAGGGTGTAAACACCCATGATCACCCCGCCCCAGACGAACAGCAGGGCATAAACCGCCCCCGGATAGGGAATCAGCAGCGGCGTCAGCACCGCCCCGAAAATCCCGCTTCCGGCGCAGATGGTCAGCAGCTGTCGCTTGTCCATCCGGTCGGCCAGCCGTCCAAGCGGGTACTGGAACAGGAAGCTGCCCAGCGATGTCGCCGCAATTGCCAGCGCCGCACCCGATTCGCTGTAGCCGGATCGCACGGCGTAGACCGGAAACAGACCCCACAGCCCAGCGTCTATCGTCCCGAACACCAGCGCCGCGGTCAGCGCGGCCGGGGCGATCGCGATGGTCTGCAGGATGGAGGCATGCCCGCGCTCCTCGATCTGCGGTGCCGAATGGCGCGCGATGAACACCGGTACGACCGCGGCCAGTAGCATGACCGATCCCGCGACGAACGGCCCGATCCCATGCGTTCCCATCACGGTCAGGACCAATGGCCCGACACCAAACCCGCCCGCGGTGCATGCCCCATATAAAGAGATGTAGCGCCCGCGATTTCGGTCGTCGGCCAGCTGGTTGATCCAGAACTCGGAGATCACGAACAAACTGTTCAGCGCGCAGCTCAACACGAACCGCATCGGAAACCACAGCCACAGGCTCTGCACTTCATAGAGTACGATCAGCGAAACCGATCCCGCGAGCAGACATGCTGTCAGATACCGCGTCGTGCCGAAGCGATGGATCATCCACGGCACGAACGGCGTCGCGCAGATCGCCGCCAATCCTGCGGTCGCCAGATTGAGACCGTTCACCCAGCCCGGATAACCGTTGCGCTCCAGCGTGAGCGACAGCAACGGCAGCGTCAGGCCAAGCCCGATCGCGAACGCCGCGCAGGTGGAGAGGATGGCGACAAGGCTCATCCGCCTCTCACCGGGCGACAATGCCAGCGTCACAGATGCGCCAGTTGCGGCTTTCCCCGCGTGAAGCGGAAGAACGGCACCGGCCGCGAACCATCGAACCCATCCACTGTTCGCGCCTCGACTTCATCGAGCACCGTGCGCGTGATGGAGGGCAGGTCGAGCGCTCGGGCTTCTTCCAGTGTCAGCCACGCCGGCTTCAACAGCTCTTCGTTCTCTGCCGCATCCAGCACATGTGCGATGACATCGTCGTTCGCCATGAAGAAGCGCGCATCGAAACGCCGCGTCCGGTTCGGCGGCGTAATCGCGCGCGCGATGAACTCCAGCTTGTCGAGGCGCGGCAGGATCTTGTGTGCGAAGAATTGCTTCCACGCCGGCGCACGCGTGCGCGGGATGGTCTCGCTCTTCTCGCCGACCAGAACGCCGGCTTCCTCGAATGTTTCGCGGATCGCGGCCAGTGCCAGTCCACGTGCCCGCGCCGGCGTCGCGCCTTGCGCAACCTTCGCCGCCACTTCGGGCCGCAGATCGGTCGACACCGGCACGCGAATGTCTGCCGGGTCCATGCGTCCGCCCGGAAACACATATTTGTTGGCCATGAACGCCATGTTGCCGTGCCGCTGTCCCATCAGCACGCGCACCGGTCCGCCGTCGCGCCGTACCAGCACCAGCGTCGCCGCATCCTTCGGCCGCAACACCTCCGGCACGATCTTCTCGTTATCGGAATCTTTTACTTCCGCCACTTGGTCTTTCCCGACTTCTTTTTCGAATCCGCATTGTGGCCTTTGAAGCCGCCGCGAGCAAAGTTCGGCTTTCGCGGTGCTTCTGCCGCTGCGGCAAGTTCGAAGCGCAACCCGCCGGTCAGCGGCGCCGCCTCTTCGAGACGCACGTCAACATAATCGCCGAGTTTGTAGACCGTACCCGTACGCTCACCGACCAGCGCATGCTTGCGCTCGTCGTGCTTGAAATACTCCATGCCGAGCGAGCGCACCGCGAGCAGGCCCTCCGCACCGGTGTCCGCCAGCCGCACAAACAGCCCGAACCGCGTCACGCCGGTGATGCGTGCCGTGAAGTTGGCGCCGATGCGATCCGTCATGAACGCAGCGACGTAGCGATCGGTGGAGTCACGCTCCGCCGCCATCGCGCGCCGCTCGCACATCGAGATGTGGTCCGCGGTCTCGCCGAGCCGCCCAATCTCTTTGTCGCTGAGCCCGTCGTCGCCGAACTTTCCGGCGCGGATCAGTGCGCGATGCACCACAAGGTCGGCATAGCGGCGGATCGGCGAGGTGAAGTGCGCATAGCGTTGCAGATTCAGCCCGAAGTGCCCGACATTGTCCGGCGAATACACCGCCTGGCTCTGCGTGCGCAGCACCACGTCGTTCATCACCTCGGCATGCGGTCCGTCCTTCACCTGCGACAGGATTCGGTTGAACACGCCGGGCTTGATCACCTGGCCCTTGGCGAAATTGACGCCGATGGTGCGCAGGAAATCTGCGAACGACAGCAGCTTCTCCTGCGAAGGCGCTTCGTGGATGCGGTAGAGCAGGGGCGTGCGCGCCTTCTCCAGCGTCTCGGCCGCGGCCACGTTGGCGAGGATCATGAACTCCTCGATCAGCTTCATGGATTCGAGCCGCTCGCGGAATGCAATCGACGCGACCTTACCGTTCTGCCCCAGGATGATCCGCCGCTCCGGCAGATCGAGATCGAGCGGATCGCGCTCTTTCCGCTCCAGCAGCAGCGTCTGATACGCATGCCACAGCGGCATCAGAACGCTCGCCGCAATCGGC
>DATAHD010000618.1:0-3700 GCA_036263395.1 Rhizomicrobium sp.
AGTCGATCTGCGTCAGGCGCGCGAGCTGGCGCTGCGGGAGGCTGTGCCACATCGAGAAGAAGCGCAGGCGGATATCGTCCGGTGTCAGATGCGCGAAGAACTCCGTGAAGGCCGGCGCATCTTCGGGACGGACAGGACGCAGGAAACAGCGGCCGAGGCCGTCGATCTGTGCCGTCTGTTCGAGGTCGGCAGGATACGGGCTGATCGACATGCGCCAGCTGGTGCGCTCTGCCGCGCGCGCGATGCGGATACGGGCATCGACGGCGATGACGCCGGTGTCGTCGGCGAGCAGCGGGTTGATGTCGATCTCCGCCACGTCGTCGAGATCGCTGACGAGCTGCGTGAGTTTCACCAGCGCCCCGGCGACGGCGTCCATGTCGGCGGGCTTGCGGTCGCGATAGCCGCGCAGAGCCTTGGCGACCTGGGTGCGTGCGATAACGGTGTGGGCAAGCGCCATGTTGAGCGGCGGCATGGCGAGCGTGGTGTCGGCGATCACCTCCACTGCCGTGCCACCGCGGCCGAACAGCATGATGGGGCCGAAGGTTTTATCCTCCGTCATGCCCAGGATGAGTTCGGTCGCGTTGGGGCGATCCACCATTTCCTGCACCAGGAAGCCATCGATGCGGGCGTTCGGCGCGGCTTGGGCGATGTGATCGAGCATCGCCTGCGCGGCGGCCGTCACTGCGGCGCTGCCCATCAGATCGAGCGCGACGCCGCCGACATCCGACTTGTGGACAATGTCCTGTGAGACAATCTTGAGCACCACCGGGCCACCGATCTTTTTGGCACAGGCCGCGGCGTCTTTCGGTGTGGCGGCGAACAGCGAGCGCGCGACCGGAATCGCGTAATACGCGAAGAGTGCGGCAACATCCTGCGGCGGGAGCCAGGTGAGGCCGCGGCTGAGGGCATCTTCGATGAGCGCGTGTGCCTTCGCACGGTCGGGATGCATGCCTTCGGCGAGTGCCGCCGGCACCTGCATCAGCGTGTCCTGCGCGCGGCGATAGCGCACCATGTGCATGAAGCCGCGCACCGCTTCGTCGGGCGTTTCGTAGGTCGGGATCTTCGCAGCGGTAAACAGCGCGCGGGCTTCTTCGGCGGCGAGCGCGCCGAGCCAGTTGGTGATGACGGTGCGATGCGCCGCGGCGCAGGTGTCGATGACGGCACGGGCGGCGTCGCTGCTCGACGCGACGGCCGTCGGGCAGTTCATCACCAGCACGGTGTCGACCTCCGGCGCGTCGAGCAGGATCTTCAGCGCAGCGGCGTAACGCTCCGGCGGTGCGTCGCCGATGATGTCGATGGGGTCGCCATGCGACCAGGTGAGCGGCATCGCGGCGTTGAGCGTGGTGATCGTGGCCGGCGACAACTCCGCCAAGGTGCCGTCGAGATCGAGCAGCGCATCGGTGGCCAGGACCCCTGCCCCACCGCCATTGGTGAGGATGGCGAGCTTCTCGCCATGCGGGACGTAGCCCATGCCAAGGGTTTCGAGCGCGTCGAACACTTCTTCCAGCGTTTTCACACGCAGGATACCTGCACGGCGCAACACCGCTTCGTACACCGCATCCGATCCGGCGAGTGCGCCGGTGTGCGAGAGCGCAGCCTTCGCGGCGGCGGGATGGCGGCCGGACTTGATCGCGATCACCGGCTTCACGCGCGCGGCGGCACGGGCGGCGCTCATGAACTTGCGCGCGTGGGTGACGGCTTCGATATAGAGGATGATGGCGTCGGTCTCCGCATCGCTCGCGAGATAGTCGAGCATGTCGCCGAAATCGACGTCGGACATATCGCCCATCGAGACGAGATGCGAGAAGCCGATGCCGCGCGCCGTCGCCCAGTCGAGCACGGTGGTGAGGATCGCGCCCGACTGCGTCACCATCGCGATCCGGCCGCGCTTCGCCGCAACATGGGCGAAGGAGCCGTTGAGCTTGGCCGGCGTGGAGAGCACGCCGAGGCAATTGGGGCCGACGATGCGGAGCAGATGCTTGCCGGCGGCCTCGAGCATGCGCTGGCGCAGTGGCTCACCCTCCACACCGGAGAAGCCGGCGCTGATCACGATGGCGGCCTTGGTGCCGCGCGTGGCGAGTTCTTCGATCAGGCCCGGCACGGTCGGCGCCGGTGTGCAGATAACGGCGAGGTCCGGGACGAACGGCACGCTCGCGACATCGGGATAGACCGGCAGGCCGAGGTTCGGCAGATGCGGGTTCACCCCGGCAAGCGCGCCCTCGAAACCGGATGCGAGCAGGTTGCGCGCCACCACGTTGCCGACGGCATGCAGGTGATCGGTCGCGCCGATCAGCGCGATCGACTGGGGTCGAAACAAGTACTCGAGGTTGCGCGTCGACATGCTGGGGTTGGCGTGAAGGCCGCTCGCTACATTTCAACGGAATGATCGGGATGCGCAACGCTTTCCGGCGGCGGGATGCGCGACACGATGAGCGGCATCACGGCAAAGCAGAATTGTGCCGCCAGGCCGATCATGCCCGTGACAGTTTGATAACGCGCAAGCGCTGTGCCGAAGGCCTGGCCAAAGAGCAGATTGGCGAAACCGAACTCGGCGACGATGAGGAGTGCGAAAGCGGCAAAGCCCATCACGAGGCGCGGGAACGTGGCATGGCTGACGTTGAAGATGCGGATCGCCGACACGCAGACTGCCCAGGACGCGGCCAGCATGACGGGGATTTCGAGCAGAACGGCGCCGATGGGGCCGAGCCTTGGCACAAGAACCAGTTCGCGCGCGGCACCCATGACGAACCCAACCGTCATGATGATCGCGAAATACAAAACCCCCGCCTTCAGCGCCGCGCCCATCTCAGAGCGTCACGAGATCGGTGTGGCCGAAGTACTGGGTGTAGTCGAGAAGCGACACGATCTTCGGCTCGACGCAGAACATTGCCAGCTCCTGAGGATCTTTGGGCGAGACGTACTGCAGCGTCTGCGGGAATTTCTTGAGCATCAGGGCACCGGCGCGTTGCAACTCCTCGGGCGCTTCGATCTTGCGGCAATCGCCGCCAAGCGACACGCCCTTGATCTGATCCCAGCTGGTGTACGGCAGATTGACGGTCACCGAGACCTTCGGATTGCGAGCGATGTTCTGCGCCTTTTGCGAGTGCGGATTGGTGCCGAAGTAAATCTTGAGCCCGTCATTGACATAGCTGACCGTAATCGCCTGCGGATAGCCATCGTCGCGGATCGTCGCGATGGTCATGTCCACACCGCGATCCAGAACGTCCAGAATTTTGTTTTTGATCTCCATGAGAACCTCCGTGGCGCCGTTCTACGTGATCATCCCGCCGACACGTTGAGCGAGATCAAGGACGACGGCGGTCCGCCGCCGCATCTTACCGGGGCTTCGATCAGGAGAGCCTGAGGTGACGGAAGACGATCTTCCACCGCATGCACGAAACTATGACGACACCGGCTTCGCGGAGTCGCTGGGTGGCGTGTTCGGCTGGACACTCGGGCTCAGCGTGTTCTTCGCCGCAGCCGCAATCATCATTCTGATCGTTCGCTAAGGCGCCGAGACAGTTCAGCGTTTGCGCGTGAGGAGATCGAGGGTCGCCAGCGCCATGACCTTGGCGCTGTTCGTCATGTCCTCGATGCCGATCCATTCGTCCGGCTGGTGCGCGAGTTCGAGGACGCCGGGGCCGTAGGCGATGCACTCCTTGAGGCGGCCGATACGGTCGACGTGTTTCTGGTCGTAGGT
>DATAHD010000619.1:0-1524 GCA_036263395.1 Rhizomicrobium sp.
CGGTACGGCGTATTCCTGCACGAGTTTCGTCGTGGCGACCCGTTGCCGGTCGTTCGAAAGATGCAGATGATTGACCTACTTCGGTCCGCGGCTATTCGGCTGCGCATTGGACCACTTGAGCCGCGAGGCTAGTGGACTGACTCTAACGTTTGCTTCCCCCGTTTGACAGCGGCGAGCACGCGTTTTGGGTCGGCGGTCCAGACGAAGGGTTTGGGATTGAGGTTTGTCTCGGCGACGAAGCGGTTGATGGCGACCTGCAGATCAATGACAGATCGGAACACGCCGCGCTTGAGGCGCTGGCGCGTGAGCTTGGCGAAGAAGCTTTCGACCGCGTTGAGCCAGGATGCTGAGGTCGGGGTGAAGTGGAACGTCCAGCGGGGATGCCGCGCCAGCCATTGGCGCACCTTTGGATGTTTGTGGGTCGCATAATTGTCGACGATGGCGTGGATCACTTTTCCCACAGGGACCTGCTCCTCAATCGTATTGAGGAAGCGGATGAACTCTTGGTGGCGATGGTGCTGCATGTTGCGGCCGATGACGGTGCCATCGAGGATGTTGAGAGCTGCGAACAGCGTGGTGGTGCCGTGACGTTTGTAGTCGTGCGTCATCGTCCCGGCGCGGCCTGGCTTCATCGGCAATCCCGGCTGGGTGCGGTCAAGTGCCTGGATTTGGGTCTTCTCGTCGACCGAGAGAACAACCGCATGGGCGGGAGGATCGACGTAGAGGCCGACGACGTCTTTGAGCTTCTCGGCGAACTTCGGGTCCGTCGACAGCTTGAACGTGCGGATGCGATGCGGCGCGAGTTGGTGGGCCTCGAGGATACGTTGCACCGATCGCAGGCTCACTCCGGCCGCTTTCGCCAGCATTCGACCGGTCCAGTGGGTTTCTTCTCCCGGTGGCGGTCCGAGCGCCAGGTCGACAACCCTCTGCACGATGTCGGTCGACAGCGGCCGTTTGCCGGGCGTGCGCGTCTTATCGCGCGTCAGCCCTTCGACGCCCTCTGCCATGAACCGCGCCTGCCATCTCCATACCACCGGCTTCGATTTGCCCGATCGGCGCATACTCTCGGCCGTGCCGCAGCCCTCGGCCGTGGCGAGGATGATGTTGGCGCGCCAAACATGCTTCTGCGGCGCGCTGCGATCCAACACGATCGCCTCAAGCCGATGGCGGTCGGCTCGTGTGACGTTCACAACAATTCCTGCTCTCATGTCGAGAGCTTGAACTGCTTCGCACGATTTGGGAATCGTCCGAATGAATCAAACCACTAGCAGGCCGTTGAAGAAGAATGCCGATTGGCGGGCGCTTATCACTAGCGCGCACAGATAGCGAGATGATGGCGATCGCAAATGTCGGCCTTGACGATCCGCCGGCGGTGGTTGAGTTCGGCGTGCGCTCATGCCGACGCCGCCAACAGCTTCGGCAGCCGCGTCAGATTGTAGGCGGTGGCGGCGAAGCTGAAAGCCCATCCGACACGATCGCATCCCCGAAACTTGGTCTGCTCTAGTCCGGCGACCATCTTGATCC
>DATAHD010000620.1:0-1720 GCA_036263395.1 Rhizomicrobium sp.
AACGGCCTCAAGCATGAGCGAAGCCCGTCTCACATCCCTGATCATCGAATCGCCTGCACCTGCTCGCACAATCGCCGTGCGCGTGCGCGCGGGCAAGAGCCCCGGCCTTGTATGGCTGGGTGGCTTCAAGTCCGACATGAAAGGCACCAAGGCCGAGGCGCTCGACCGCTGGGCCGCGGAGGAGGGCCGCGCCTGCCTGCGCTTCGACTATTCCGGCCACGGCGAATCGAGCGGCGATTTCCGCGACGGCACAATCGGCCGCTGGCTCGAGGAGAGCCTCGCCGTGTATCGAGAGTTCGCCAAGGGGCCGCAGGTGCTGATCGGCTCGTCCATGGGCGGCTGGATCGCGCTCTTGTTGGCGGCACGACTGCGCGAACTGAAAGGCCTCGCGCCGCTGGCCGGCATGGTGCTGATCGCGCCGGCTGTCGACTTCACCGAGGAGCTGATGTGGAAGCAGTTCTCGGCGGCCATCAAACGCGACATCTTGGAAAAGGGCGAGTGGATCCGCCCGTCGGACTACGATGCCGGCGGCTATCCGATCACGCGCGCACTGATCGAGGACGGGCGCAAGCATCTGATGCTCGGCGGGCTGATCGAGCCGGGCTGCCCGGTGCACATCCTCCAGGGCGTGCAGGACCCCGATGTGCCGTGGCAGCACGCACAGGAACTGGTGACGCGCCTGTCGCGCGACGACGTCGTGCTGACCTTGATCAAGGACGGCGATCACCGCCTGTCGCGGCCGGAGGATTTGGAGTGGCTGATCGCGGCGGTGAAGGAGTTTTGATTCTTTGTCGTCACCGGGCTTGTCCCGGTGACCCCGCTTAGGATGGCGCTGTGCCCGCCCAAGCGGGATGGCCGGGACAAGCCCGGCCATGACAGTCAAACCGAAGCGACGCGCCATTCCTCTTGCACCGACTCATCGCTGTCGCCTCGGCGCAGTTTTTCAAATTTATCCCGAGGCAGGAGCCGCGACAGCGCCCACACCGCGGCGCCGCGCACGAGCGGCGAACTGTCGCCGAGCAATCGCTTCGCCTCCGGCGCCAGCGATGCATCGCCCGAATTGCCGATGGCGATGAGCACGTTGCGCAGGAAGCGGTCGTGGCCGGTGCGCTTGACCGGGCTCTTCGAAAACAGCGCGCGGAATTGCGCGTCGTCGAGCCGCGACAGCGCCGCGAGATCGGGCGCGCGCAGCGTGTCTCGTGCGGCCAGCTTCGCCTCGCGGCCCGTTTGCGCGAACTTGTTCCAGGGGCAGACGGCGAGGCAATCGTCGCAGCCATAGATGCGGTTGCCCATCAGCGGACGGAGTTCGCGCGGGATAGGGCCCTTGTGCTCGATCGTCAGGTACGAAATGCAGCGCCGCGCATCGAGCCGGTATGGCGCGGGAAAGGCGGCGGTCGGGCAGACATCGAGACAGGCGCGGCAGGAGCCGCAGCTGTCTTCCACCGGCGCATCGGGCGGCAGGTCGAGCGTCGTGAAGACCGCGCCGAGAAACAGCCATGAGCCGAACTGGCGCGACACCAGATTTGTATGTTTGCCCTGCCAGCCGAGTCCGGCGCTCGCGGCAATCGGCTTCTCCATCACCGCGGCGGTGTCGACGAACACCTTCACGTCGCCGCCGGCGTGCGCCACCAGCCAGCGCGCGATCTTCTTCATCTTTGTCTTGATGAGCTCGTGGTAGTCGTCGCCTTTGGCGTAGACCGAGATCGCCGCCTTGCTGCGC
>DATAHD010000621.1:0-2317 GCA_036263395.1 Rhizomicrobium sp.
TAATGTTGGCCTTGTGCTCCCTGGCCGCGTCCAGGATCTTCTGCGGCGGCACCATCACGCCCAGATCTACCACTTCGTAGCCGTTACACTGCAGCACCACGCCGACGATGTTCTTGCCGATGTCGTGCACATCGCCCTTCACGGTCGCCATGACGATGCGTCCGGCCGGCTCCTTGGCACCGCCAGCAGCCTTCTCTTCTTCCATGAACGGCAGCAGATGCGCGACCGCCTTCTTCATCACGCGCGCCGACTTCACCACCTGCGGCAGGAACATCTTA
Source organism: Rhizomicrobium sp. (assembly GCA_036263395.1). Classification (GTDB taxonomy): domain Bacteria; phylum Pseudomonadota; class Alphaproteobacteria; order Micropepsales; family Micropepsaceae; genus Rhizomicrobium. Next base: position 279 of record DATAHD010000621.1, read on the forward strand.
CCCGAACCGAACAGGTCGCCAACCACATTCATGCCCGCCATCAACGGGCCTTCGATCACGTCGAGCGGCCGGGTCGAAGCAAGGCGTGCCTCCTCCGTGTCCTCGACGACATACGTATCGATGCCGTGCACCAGCGCATGGCTGAGCCGTTCGACCACCGGAAGCGACCGCCACACGGCTTCTTCTTCCGCGGTTTTGGCCGCGCCGCCTTTGAATTCCTGCGCGACCTCGAGCAGGCGCTCGGTCGAATCTGCACGGCGGTTGAACAGCACGTCCTCGATCGCCTCACGCAGACGCGTCGGAATATCCTGATAGACGGCCAGCTGGCCGGCATTGACGATGCCCATGTCCATGCCCGCCTTGATGGCGTGGAACAGGAAGACGGAGTGCATCGCTTCGCGCACCGCATCGTTGCCGCGGAACGAGAAGGAGAAGTTGGACACACCGCCCGACACATGCGCATACGGCAGGTCCCTGCGGATCGCCGCCGCCGCATCGACAAACGCGTGGCCGTAATCGGCATGCTCTTCCAGACCGGTCGCCACCGCAAAGATATTCGGATCGAAGATGATGTCTTCCGGCGGGAAGCCCACCGTGTTCACCAGCACATCATAGGCGCGCTTGCAGATCTCGATCTTGCGCTGAAGCGTATCGGCCTGCCCCACCTCATCGAACGCCATCACGACGACGGCGGCGCCAAAGCGCATCACCTCGCGCGCCCGCTCCATGAACGCCGCCTCGCCTTCCTTCAGGCTAATGGAGTTCACGATCGGCTTGCCCTGCGTGACCTTCAGGCCCGCCTCGATCACGCTCCATTTCGAACTGTCGATCATCACCGGAACGCGCGCGATATCGGGCTCGCCCGCGATCAGATTGAGAAAGCGCGTCATCGCGGCTTCGGAATCGATCAACCCCTCATCCATGTTGACGTCGATAATCTGCGCCCCGTTGGCGACCTGCTCGCGCGCAACTTCCAGCGCCGCTTCATAGTCGTTGGCCGCGATCAGTTTGCGGAACTTGGCAGAGCCCGTGATGTTGGTGCGCTCACCCACGTTCACGAAGTTGGTTTCCGGCGTCAGCGTGAATGGCTCGAGGCCGGACAGTCGCAGGTATTTCGGCTTTTCCGGAATGCCGCGCGGCGGCACGTCCTTGATCGCCTGGCCAAAGCGCGAGATGTGATCCGGCGTCGTGCCGCAGCAGCCGCCGACGATGTTTACCAGACCGTCGCGCGCAAACTCGCCGATCAGCTTCGCCATGTTCTCCGGCGTGTCGTCATAACCGCCGAACTCGTTCGGCAGGCCCGCATTCGGATGCGCGCTGACCAGCGTGTCGGCGACGTTGGCAAGATCGGCGATGTAGGGCCTGAGCTCCTTCGCGCCGAGCGCACAGTTGAGGCCCACCGCAAACGGCTTTGAATGACGGATGGAGTGCCAGAACGCTTCCGGCGTCTGGCCGGTCAGCGTGCGGCCCGACAGATCGGTGATCGTGCCGGAAATCCACACCGGCAAACGCTCGCCCACTTCCGCGAACGCTTCTTCAATGGCAAAGATCGCGGCCTTGGCGTTCAAGGTGTCGAAGATCGTCTCGATCATCAGCACATCGCTGCCGCCGCGGATCAAACCGAGCGCCGCGTCTTTGTACGTCGCGCGCAGATCGTCGAACGTGATGTTGCGAAACGCCGGATCGTTCACATCCGGCGAAATACCGGCGGAGCGGTTCGTCGGGCCGAGGACGCCGGCGACAAGTCGCGGCCGCGTGGACGTCGACGCCTCATCGCAAATCTCGCGCGCCAGCTTGGCGCCTTCGAAATTCAGCTCGCCTACCAGGTGCTCAAGGCCATAGTCGGCTTGCGAACTGAAGGTCGAAGTGAACGTGTTGGTCTCAAGGAAATCGACCCCGGCGTTGAGATACTGACGGCCCACTTCGCGAATGACATCCGGCCGCGTCAACGTCAGCAGATCGTTGTTGCCCTTGAGTTCATGCGTGTGATTGCCGAACCGCGGCCCGCGGAAATCGTCTTCCTTCAGGTTATAGGTCTG